>JARBUP010000006.1 GCA_029239575.1 Bacillota bacterium | reverse complement strand
TGGCTCTTTGATAATGATTGTGAGATGGTTGCCATGGAAAGCACTGGTGCTTATTGGAAACCAATCTACAATATTTTAGAATTACTTGGTATAGATGTTATGGTCGTTAACGCACATCATATGAAGAATGTTCCTGGTCGTAAGACTGATGCTAAAGATGCTGAATGGATTGCTGATTTGCTACAACATGGATTGTTGAAAGCAAGCTACATTCCTACTAAGGAACAACGTGAAATACGTGAAGTTGTACGTTATCGTAAAAGCCTTATTGAAGAACGTTCCAGAGAGATTAACCGTTTGGAAAAAACTTTGGAAGGTGCTAACATTAAATTAAGTTCATATGTTTCTGATTTAACTGGTGTTAGTAGCCGTAAATTATTAAATCAAGCCATAGAAGGAGGAGTAACTCCTGATAATATTGGAGATTTAATTCACCATTCTATGAAAGAAAAAACATCAGTTCTTCTTTTAGCTATGGATGGAGTATTGACACCTATACAAAAAAAATTAGTTAAAGCGATTATAGACCATATTGATGATATGTCTAACCGCATTAAGGATCTTGATGACATCATAGATAACGAAATGAAAAGTTATGAAGATGCCATTGAAAAGATCGATGAATTGCCTGGTATTGGAAAACGCAGTGCTGAAGTTATCTTAGCTGAAATAGGCATTGATATGAACAGATTTCCTACTGCAGCTCATCTCGCATCATGGGCAGGATTATGTCCTGGCAACAATGAAAGTGCGGGCAAACGCAAAAGCGGTAAAACCAATAAGGGCAATAAACATTTAAAAAGTATACTTGTTCAATGTGCAAAGGCAGCTAAATCAAACAAAGATTGTTTCTTCCACGCCCAATATCAACGTTTAGTTGTAAGGCGAGGAGCTAATAGAGCAACAGTAGCAGTAGCTCATTCAATGCTCATAGCAATATATCATATGTTAAAAGATAAAGTTCCTTATAAAAATTTAGGCAGTGATTACTATACTAAATTTAACACAGAAACAAAAGCAAAGTATTACTTTAAAAAATTACAAGAATTAGGCGTGTCAGTTCCCGTTTCATTGACCACAGCCTAAATCATATAAATTTATAACATTTTTAGGGTGTTTATGACAACCCTTAATTAAGTTCGCACTTCGTTAGGGTTGTATTCATAACAATGACAAGGTAAGATGTTATAAACAGTCTTAATATCAAATTAAACTGATAAATATTGATTATTCTATAATAATTTCATTTGTGCTATTATCATCATCTGAATTTGTTTTTACTTCAACTACTTCTGATACATTTGATTCTAATTCTTCATCTTCATTAATTATTTTTTCTGATTTTACTTTTATTTTATCAACTGTTTCCTGCATATTTTTCTTTAAACCATTTACTTTGATTGAATTTTTGTCCCTGTAAATTTTAATATCACAAGATGTAATTAATGCAAGTAAAAATCCAAATGCAACTACCCAAAATGCCATCATAAATGTTATCAATACTACAACTAAAGGTAAGTTTAAAATTATATCGCCATTTTTATTTTTAATTCTTAATTTAAGCTCTAATAATTTATCCACTGCGCTACTAAAACCTCCTTTTTTAGGGTTATTTTTAATTCCTTTTTTGTTTTCTAATTCAATTATAGATTTAATTAAATCACCATTATTATTTTCCAATACTCTTTTAGCTTCTTCATAAGAAACATTTACCCTGCTTCTAAGCTCATCAATTTGTTCTAAAGTTACATTCATGTGTTAACCTCCAATTTTTATCTTTTATTTTATTTGATACTATTAATTTACACCTAAATTATTAGTGCATATTTAGGTTAACATTAAAATTCAATTAGGAAATGATGAAACTTGTTAATCATAGTATTTATATTATTTTATTTTACCATAATTAGACATTAATAATAATGTATGTTATAATTTTATTATATATATTTTACTAAAAGGAAGTGAACATCAAATTTTAATGTTATGAAAATTAATTTTAAAAATGAATCTAATCAACTTAAAAATTCGAATTCCTACCATATGGCTTTAGATTTAGTAGAAGATGGAAGTAAAATTGAGTTAGAGAAATCGAAAAATGAAAAGCTTCCACCAAATATAACATCAAAAATGCTTTATAAAGATATAGTTAATATCGCATGGCCTTCTGTTGTAGAATTAACTCTAACACAGCTTGCATCAATGGTTGATTTAATGATGGTTGGACAATTAGGACCGTGGGCGCTTTCAGCCATAGGTCTTACAATTCAACCTAAATTTTTACTTATGACATTGTTCATGTCAATGAATGTTGGAGCAACAGCAATGGTTGCAAGGTATAAGGGTGCAGACAATCCTAAAAAAGGAAATTTAATTTTAAGACAATCTCTTTTAATTACTTTAATATTTTCCGTATTAGCATCCATAATAGGTTTTATATATTCCGAACCATTAGTTAAATTTATGGGAGCTGCTGATCAACAAACATTAGCTGGCGGAACTATTTATTTACAAATTCAAATGATTGGTTTTACTTTTATGGCATTAACATCCACTATAACCGCAACACTTAGAGGTGTTGGTAACTCACGAACAGCCATGATTTATAATTTAACTGCAAATGTAGTAAATGTTATATTTAATTATTTACTGATTGGAGGAAATCTGGGATTTCCAAGAATGGAAGTTGTAGGTGCTTCTCTTGCCACTATAATAGGACAATTTATAGCATTTGTTATTGCATTTGTATATATTACAAAAGGAGATCAATATTTGCATCTTCGTTTTAAAGAAGGATTTAAACCTGATAAAGAAGCATTAAAGCAAATTTTCACTATAGGAATTCCAGCTATGATTGAACAATTAGTAATGAGATTTGGAGTAATAATATATGTTAAAACAATTGCAGGATTAGGAACTATAGCTTATGCAACACATCAAGTATGTATGAGCATTCAATCAGTATCTTTTATGAACGGTCAAGGCTTTGCAGTTTCAGCAACATCTTTAACTGGTCAAAGTTTAGGAAAAAAACGTCATGATATGGCAAATTCCTATGTTATGAGAACAAGACGCATTGGTATGATTGTTTCTATAATTATGGGAACTATATTTATTTTTTGGGGTGGAAATATTATTTCATTATACACAGACGATCTATCTGTAATTTCCACTGGTGCAAAAATAATGATATTTGTTGGTTTAAGCCAACCTTTTCAATCATCACAATTTATCCTCGCAGGAGCTTTAAGAGGTGCTGGAGATACAAGAGCAATTGCCGTAATTACATTTGTTACTGTATTAATTGTAAGACCTTTTTTAGCTATATTTTTAATAAATTATTTCAATATGGGATTGGAAGGCGCTTGGTATGCTTTTATAGTTGATCAGCTTCTAAGATCCTTATTCGTTTTATTAAGATATAAAAATGGAAGCTGGAAAGATATAAAAATAAATTAATTTTGGGGACGGACCCTTTAGCAAAATTTTGGGGACGGACTCTTTTTCCAAATGATTTTGTTGGAAAAAGCGGTCCGTCCCCAAAATTGAGTTCACGTAAAACTTATCAACGTGAACATGTAAGACAAAGACAATAAAAATTAAAGCTCACAATAAATTTAGCATTGCAAAAAAATTAGGAGGTCTCTACTTAATAAAATCGACCTCCAAAAACTATTCATAAAAATTTTGACAATATAATTTATACCAATTTATCCTGTTTAATCAAATTCCTAATGGCCTCAATTGCAACTTCTATTCCTGCTTCAGTATCATGGTTCTTTGGATCTTCAAGTCCTAATTTTCTTCTTTCCTGATTTGCAACAACATTCAATACTGCTCCTACTCTAACTTTTCTGTAAGCTCCAACTATGAACAATGCTGCAGATTCCATTTCAGAAGCTAATGCACCCATTTTCATCCAAGCATCCCACTTATTTGTTAAATCATAACTAACGGGCATTTTATCAGGATCATGTTGTCCGTAAAATGAATCTTTACACTGAACAACTCCAACATGATATTTTTTATTTAAATTAACTGATGCTTTAACTAATGCATTAACCACTTCAAAATTTGCTACAGCTGGAAATTCCATTGGTGCATATTCTCTTGTTGTTCCTTCCATTCTTATAGCTCCCGTAGCTATAACTATATCTCCACCCATTACTTCAACAGCCATACCTCCACTTGTTCCAACTCGAATGAATGTATCTGCACCTATGTTCACAAGTTCCTCCAATGCAATAGAAGCTGAAGGGCCACCTATGCCAGTGGATGTTACGCTTATTTTTTCTCCATCTAAATATCCTGTATATGTAACAAATTCTCTGCTATCTGCAACTAATTTTGCATTATCAAAATGTTTTGCTATTTTTTCACATCTTTTAGGATCTCCAGGCAATATTACATATTTACCAACATCACCCTGTTTCATATTAATATGGTATTGAACATCTTCTGAATATACTAAACTCATAACTTCCTCCAATATTATGTATTAATAAATATCTTAATAACATGATATCCATTTTTTTACTAAATTACAACTTTATTTTAAATTAATTTAAGAATATGTAAAATTTTCTCAAACTTTAATAAAGATTTTATGATATAATCTTATCTAAAAAGAAGATATTGAAGAGGTATATTATGATTCAAGATATTGCACCAAAAGTTTTTCATAATAGTTTTAAAAATAAAAAAGCAGAACCACAGGATTTATTTCTTTCATATGAGAGCGACACTGTGCTTGTGAAAGAAAATAAAAACAAACTTTGGTATCCGTCCTTTTCTGATTTTGAGGAAATCCACCCTAATCTTAAGGAAAATGCTCAGTTTCTTTTCAATATAGATGACATCAATTATTATTTGGTAAATGAAAAGAACCTTGATGTAAAAGGTTGGGCTTATGTCAACACAAATAGATTTAGAACTGAACTTAAATATTGGAGGTCTTTTGCAGGAGTTGTTGGTTGGCAACTGAACCGCTGGTATGTTAATCATCGTTTCTGCAGTAAATGTGGCAAACCAACAAAGCCATCAGAGAAGGAAAGAATGCTTTATTGTGAAACCTGCGGTTTTCAAATATATCCAACTATTTCTCCATGCGTTATAGTGGCTGTACATAGTGGAAACAAGCTATTGCTTACTAAATATGCAGGGCGAGATTACAACAGATATGCTCTTATTGCCGGTTTTGCTGAAATCGGAGAAAGTTTGGAGCAGACTATTCACAGAGAGGTTAAGGAAGAGGTTGGATTAAACGTTAAGAATATGAAATTCTACAAGAGCCAACCATGGCCTTTTACTGATACGCTTTTGGCAGGATTTTATGCTGAGCTTGATGGTGATGACAAAATTACCCTTGATGAAAACGAGCTTGCACTAGGGGTATGGCTTGAAAGAGATGAAATACCTGTAGCTGATTTAAATATTAGCTTAACAAGTGAAATGATGGAAGCATTTAGAACTGGAAGTGTAGATTTATAAATCAATCGAATTTCTCTGTCATATTATTGTCCATTTATAAGCTTAAACATAAAAAACAGCATTTTTTATAATGCTGTTTTATTATATTATTTATTATTATAATGTAGATTGTGGTGAATCATTTTCTCTTGTTTCTATTTTGTTTATAATTATTTTTGAAATTTCATTGATACTCATGCTGCCCATGTCGCCTTTTTGTCTTTCACGAACTGATACAGCCCCATTTTCAACTTCTTTTTCACCAACAACAAACATGAAAGGTATTTTTTGAAGTTGTGCTTCTCTAATTTTATATCCTATTTTTTCAGCTCTATCATCCACTTCAACTTTGATATTCAATTCTTCAAGCTGTTCTCTTACCTTTTTAGCATAATCATTGTATTTATCTGAAATAGGTAATACTTTAACTTGTACTGGTGAAAGCCATGTTGGGAATGCTCCAGCAAATTGCTCTATTAATATACCAAAGAATCTTTCAATACTTCCAAACGCAACACGATGAATCATTATTGGTCTATGTTTTGCACCATCAGTACCTATATATTCAAGTTCAAAACGTTGAGGTAATTGATAATCCAATTGTATTGTTCCACACTGCCATGTTCTTCCTATGCAGTCATTTAAATGGAAATCTATTTTAGGTCCGTAAAATGCTCCATCCCCTTCATTGATTACATAATCAAGTCCTATTTCTTCTAACGCGCCTTTTAGTGATTCTTCTGCTAAATCCCAGTCTTTAATATCCCCCATGAATTTTTCAGGTCTTGTTGAAAGTTCAACATGATATGTAAATCCAAATACTGAATACATATCATCTATTAATTTAGCGACATTTTTAATTTCATCTTTTATTTGTTCAGGTAACATGAATATATGAGCATCATCCTGTGTGAAAGCACGTACTCTCATTAATCCATGTAAAGCTCCAGATAATTCATGTCTGTGAACTCTTCCTGCTTCTGCTATTCTTAATGGAAGATCTTTATATGAATGCATAGCATTTTTATAAACTAAAATTCCACCAGGGCAGTTCATTGGTTTAATAGCGAAATCCTCATCATCTATTTTAACTGTGTACATATTTTCTTTATAGTTGAACCAGTGTCCTGATGTTTCCCAAAGATGTCTGTTTAAAATAATAGGAGATTCTATTTCAACATATCCAGCTTTTTTATGCATTTCTCTCCAGAATTTCATTAACTCATTTTTTACTTCCATACCCTTTGGTAAGAAGAATGGAAAACCAGGTCCTTCTTCAGACATGAAAAATAAATCTAATTCTTTACCAAGTTTTCTGTGATCTCTTTTCTTAGCTTCTTCTAACATATGGATGTATTCTTCTAATTGATTTGCTTTTTCAAAAGTAATACCATAAATTCTTTGAAGCATTTTATTGTTTTCATTTCCTCTCCAATAAGCACCGGCAATGCTTAGAAGTTTTACAGCTTTTGGTTTTTTAGTTGATTCAAGGTGTGGTCCTGCACATAAATCAACAAAATCACCTTGTTTGTAGAAAGAAATTATAGCATCTTCAGGTAAATCTTGAATTAATTCAACTTTATAAGGTTCATTTACATCTTGCATTAATTTGATTGCTTCAGCTCGTGGAAGTTCAAATCTTTCAAGTTCTAAACCTTCTTTAACTATTTTTTTCATTTCTGTTTCGATTTTTGCCAAATCTTCATTTACTAATCTGTAATCTAAATCAATATCATAATAAAAACCGTTATCAATAGCTGGTCCAATAGCAAGTTTAGCTTCTGGCCATAATCTTTTAATAGCTTGTGCCATTATGTGAGAAGATGTATGCCAAAATACATTTTTACCTTCTTTGTCTTCAAATTTTAAAAACTTAATGTTTCCATCTTCTTGGATAGTTTCTTGAAGACCTATAACTTTAGTATTGAAAACAGCCCCAACAACTGCTCTTGCCAATCCTTCACTGATGCTTTTAACAACATCCAATGCTTTTACACCATTTTCATATTCTCTGATGCTTCCATCAGGTAATGTTAACTTTATCATGTTTTCCTCCATATAATTTTATATAATAAAATCCCTCATCCATAACATAAAATATGTTAAGGACGAGGGATCGTGGTTCCACCTTATTTGCTTCTCGATAGATTTAAGGCATCCATACCAAACCCTTATATTTTTTCAAACTTTCAGGTTTAACTCAGGATTAGTTTTCAAACAGTCATATATGGAATGCTTCCACCACGTCATTCCTCTCTTTAATATTGTATCCGTTTTACTCGATCCATCAAAGTTATATATTTAAGAATTATATAACTCAAGCTTTTGATTGTCAATAATTTTTTAATATTTTTTTCTATAGCTTGGTTTTTTGTGAGCTGAATAACTATCATTTTCTTTATTAAATCTTGGTCTATCAGACTTAGGCTTTTTCTCTTTAGAAAGTTCTAATGTAACATCTTTACCTTTAATTTGAGCGCCTTCCATACGATGTAAAATTGCATCGCAATGCTCTATAGCTGCATTGAAGAATGAATAATTTTCTAAAACCTCAATTGCGCCTATATCGCTTCCTGGTATACCACATTCACCAGCTACTGCACCAAGTATATCTCCAGGTCTAATTCCTTGTTTTTTACCAAGGTTAACATGGAAACGTACAGTATCTCCTAAATTACGAGGAGTTCCTTTAGCTCTTGTACTGTTGCCTCTTTTTTCAGGAATTGTATCATTTAAATCTCTATCTTGTGAGAAATCAAATTTTACAAGTTTTTTAATCATTGCAGCAATTATTGTTTCAGCATCATATCCTTTTTCAATAAGTTTATCTGCAAGAATTCTGTTTTCACCAAGTTCACCGCTTTCAATAACATCAGTGATACTTCTTATGAATTTATCTTGTTTAACTTCATTTACTTTTTCAACAGTAGGAACTGCTCTTTTACGAATAGTTTTTTTAGTATATCTTTCAATATTTTCAATTTTCTTAATTTCTTTAGCTGATGCAAGTGTATAAGATGCACCTTCTCTTCCTGCTCTACCTGTTCTGCCTATACGGTGTACATAATAATCTTCTTTAGAAGGTACTTCAAAGTTTACTACAGCTTCAACTTCTTTAATATCAATTCCTCTAGCAGCAACGTCTGTTGCTATTAAAACATCAATTACTCCCTTGTTGAATTTATTTAAAGTATCCATTCTTTGAGATTGTTTAATGTCACCATGAATTTTATCACAGTTATATCCTTCTTCAACTAACTTATCATATAATTCATCAACAGATTTTTTTGTATTACAGAATATTAATGTTAATTTTGGTGTGTATGTGTCTATAATACGCATCAAAGCTTCAACTTTATCCGATTGTTTAACTAAGAAATAACTTTGTTTAACTTCTTTAGCTGTTATTCCTTCTCTCATTACCTTTACAGGTACTGGATCTTTAAGGAACTTTTTAATTATTCTAACCATTTCAGTTGGAATAGTAGCAGAAAATAATAATGTTTGAGTTGGGTGATCAACATTGCTTAAAACTAACTCAATATCTTCTTTAAATCCCATTTTTAACATTTCATCTGCTTCATCTAATACGAACATTTTTAATTCACTAAGCTTAATTACACGTCTGTCAATCAAATCTATTACTCTTCCTGGTGTTCCAACTATTATTTGTGCTCCACCTTTAAGTTTTGTGATTTGATCTCTTATGTCAGCACCGCCATAAACTGCTACGGTTTTGATGCCGTCCATGTATTTACCGATTTTTTTAAATTCATTTGCTACTTGCACAGCAAGCTCCCTTGTTGGTAAAAGAACTACGGCCTGTGGAAGTTTCACATCTCTATCTATTTTTTCAAGAATAGGAATAGCAAACGCTGCTGTTTTTCCTGTTCCTGTATTTGACTGGCCTACTATATCTTTTCCCTCATGTATTACCGGTATTGCTTCTTTCTGAATTTGGGTAAGTTCTGTGAAACCCATTTCTTCTAAAGCTTTTTGAATATTTTCATTCAAATTTTCGTTTTCAATTCTCATTAAATTTATCATCCTCATTTACTTTGATTATTAATTTTTATTAATTTTGTGTATAACTAATTCTATTAACTATTCATTATACTATGAACATATGACAATTACAATTATTTTTTTCTTTTTTTTTACAATTTTGCAAATTTTTAAAAATAAGAATTTATAATAAGCAGTCTATAATATTTTTACTTTAAATGATAGAATTATGCACTGATTAAAATATAAATAAATTTTATTTATCATCTAATTTTATAATTTATTATTGCTCTTAATTTTTACATATAATATAATGATTATAACCAAATTTATGGCATTTCATAATAAGCAATAAAGAAGGATCTCATATTTTAAGTTTTAAGATTTTTCGTTGCTACTCAAATAAGCAGAAAATCAAAATCATGTTATTGATTACATATATCGCTTATTTTGTGTAATAACCATATAATTAAATAAATTGATTTTAAATTACATAAGGAGTTAAAAAATTGAAAATATATTATATACATCATAGTTGTTTTATAGTTGAAACTAAAAGCTCATTTTTAACATTTGATTTTTTTGAATCTAAAAAGTCCGTAAGGAATTCCGATTTTGAATTTGAAGACTTATTAAAAAACATGCTTAACAGCAACAAAGAAATTTATGTTTTTTCTTCCCACAGCCATCATGACCACTATAACAGTGATATATTAAAATGGGAAAGTAATAAAGTAATTCATTATATATTTAGTGATGACATAAAAGCTCACAACAAAACCAAAGAAATACATTATTTAAAACAAAACGAAGAAATTACTTTAAACAAATTAAAAGTAAATACTTTTACTTCTACGGATGAAGGCGTTAGTTTTTTAGTAAATGTAGATAATATAAATATTTTCCATGCAGGTGATTTAAACTGGTGGAAATGGAATGGTGATACAAAACAAGATGAAGAAAATATGGAAAATGCTTTTAAAGACGCAATTAATGATATAGTAAATTCAAATATTTCTATTGATGTAGCATTTTTCCCTGTTGACGGTAGACTCAAAGAAAATTATCTTGTAGGAGGAAAATATTTCATAGAGCATCTATCCCCTAAATTATTCATACCAATGCATTTCTGGGATAACTTTAATGTTGTTTCAAGCTTTAAAAATTCACATGTAAAAGACTATAAAAACACTAAAATAATAGATATAAGTCATTCTAATGAAATTTTAAATATTTAATTTTAAAAATATGTCCATGATAATATAATTACCCAGAATTCTGTGATCTGGGTAATCATATTGAGATTGTACCAGTTTGCTACTTTCTGGTTAACAATCTAATATGCGACATATTTTTTTGATTTTTACCCCTCCTAAAAATTTTCATTAAATTTCTCTTAAAATTTTTAAAAATTTTATCCTAAAATTGAAAATACATAATATATATTACAAACAACATTTAAGAAATAGAGGGGGATATTAAATGAAAATTATTATAACAAATGAAAGCGGAGATTGGAAAGAAATGCTTTATACAAAGGATAAAATAACATTTGAAATAAAAGATCCTGAAATTATTGACTTTTTCGATAAGTTAAACGAAGCATATAACGATGATGAAGTTATTGATGATATGTATGAATGTTTATATAATTTAATTAATTATGGATATTTGTATGCTGATGAGGAAGAAGTAGATTATGATAATTTTGATGATGACGACTATGATGATTATGATGATGACTACGACGATGATTACGATGACTATGAAGATGACGAAGACGATGATGATGAAAACGAATCTAAAAAAATGCAGCTAATTGAAACAGTAATTGAATATTATGTTGATGGTGAACAGGTTTCAAAAGTTGAATATGATAATGCATGGGATTATAGAATAGGTTATTTAGGTTCTTCAAATTGGGAAGAAAAAGGGCTTAATATCATAAATGCTACTACTGATGAAGTGATTTTTGTAGGTAAAATTTAAGAAAACAAGAAAAAAATGCAGCCATTGTTATGACTGCATTTTTATTTTTAGAATCCTCGACTTGAGCCGCCGCCTCCAGAGCTTCCGCCTCCACCGAAGCCTCCTCCGCCGCCAAAGCCACCGCCTCCGCCGAATCCTCCACCGCCAAAGCCTCCTGGCCCTCTTGGGAATATTAGTGGGATAAATGTATTTCTACGCCTTCTACCGCCTCCACCGCCAAAGCCATTTAAGAAAATTAAAATTATTATTACTAAAATTATTTTTACTAAACCAAAATTCATAGAGCTTCTAACAACAGGTTGACGTTCAACATTGGAAAATATATCATTTTCATCATAACCGTATTCTTCATTTACTTCTTCAGCAAGAAGAAAAAATATATTTTCAATTCCTCTTGAATAGTCTCCATTAGAAAGATATTCTGTTGATTCATCAAGAATTCTGCCTGCTTCTGAATCAGTTACAGCTCCTTCTAATCCATAGCCAACTTCAATTTTAATTTTTCTTTCTTCCAATGCAAGTAAAACTAAAATTCCATTGTCGTATTCAGCATTTCCAATTTTCCATTTTTCAAATAATTTAACTGCATATGAATTTTCATCTAAACCCTGCATATTTGGTACAGTAGCAACAACAATTTGTGGTTTTTCTTTTGTGTTTTCATAATTTAAATTAATGTTTATAATATTTTTTTCTGCATCATTTTCCAATATATCTGCAAAATCATTAACATAAAACTCAGTTGAATGTTCTGGATATGAAACTTCAGCAAAAACTGACGTATTCATGAACAATATTAAAACAACAATTATTGAAATAAGCTTTTTTTTCATATAAGCCTTCTTTCTTTAAATAATATTATTGAAAATTTACTTGTGGAGCTGTTTCTGCTCCTTGTGTTGCTTCAAAATATGGTCTTTGGTCAAAATTAAAAATGCCAGCTAATAAATTTGTAGGAAAACTTCTTACTTTAGAATTATACTTTCTAACAACTTCATTATATCTGTCTCTTTCAACTGATATACGGTTTTCTGTGCCAGCTAATTCATCCATTAAACCTGTTACATTTTGATTTGATTTTAATTCAGGATAATTTTCAGTAACTACTAATAATCTTCCTAATGCTCCTTCTAACTGGTTAGAAGCTTCTACTTTTTCATCAACACTTCTTGCTCCAGCCATTTTAGCTCTTGCATCAGCTATTGCACCAAAAACTTCTTTTTCCTGTGCCATAGCACCTTTAACTGATTCCACAAGGTTTGGTATTAAGTCAAATCTTCTTTGTAGCTTGCTTTCCACATTAGCCCATTGAGTATTAACTTCTTCATCTAAAGATACTAAAGTGTTGTACGAACCAAACACACTTGCAATTAATCCAATAATTACTACAACTACTACAATTAAAGCAATCATACCTTTTTTCATAAAATCACCTCTTATTTATTATTTAATCTTCATCAAATTTTAAAACAGCTAAGAAAGCTTCTTGAGGTACTTCTACATTTCCTATTTGTCTCATACGCTTCTTACCTTCTTTTTGTTTTTCAAGAAGTTTTTTCTTTCTTGTTATGTCACCGCCGTAACATTTAGCTAAAACGTCTTTTCTCATTGCTCTAACTGTTTCACGGGCAATTATTTTAGATCCTATAGCAGCCTGTAAAGGAACTGCAAACATATGTCTTGGAATAACATCTTTTAATTTTTCAACTATTCCTTTTCCTCTTTCATATGCTTTTTCTTCATGTACTATAATAGAAAAGGCATCCACTAATTCTGCATTAATCAATATATCAAGTTTCACAAGTTCAGATCGTTCGTAACCACAAAGTTCATAATCAAATGATGCATATCCTCTTGTTTTAGATTTTAACGCATCAAAGAAATCATAAATTACCTCATTTAAAGGTAGTTTATAATGTAGTATTACCCTCGTTGCTTCTAAATACTCCATATTTTCAAATACACCTCTACGTTTTTGACAAAGGTCCATTATAGCTCCAACATATTCTGTAGGAGTCATTATTGAAGCTTTAACAAGAGGTTCTTCCATATAATCTATTTCTTGAACAGGCGGCATGTTTGTAGGATTTTGCATTATTAACATTGTTCCATCTGTTTTATAAATTTTATAAATTACACTTGGTGTTGTTGCTATAATATTTAAATTAAATTCTCTTTCAAGTCTTTCTTGGATTATTTCCATATGCAATAAACCTAAGAATCCACATCTAAATCCAAATCCTAATGCAACTGACGTTTCTGGCTCAAATGATAAGGAAGCATCATTTACTTGCAGCTTTTCTAAAGCATCTCTTACTTCATTAAAGTCTTCTCCTTCAGCAGGATAAACTCCACAATAAACCATGGATGTAACTTTTTTATACCCAGGTAAAGCCTCTTTAGCTGGTTTTTCTGAATTAGTTATAGTGTCCCCTACTTGACAGCTTTTCACATCTTTCATGCTGGCACACAAATAACCAACGTCGCCTGAATATAAAGCGTCCATTGGCTTTTGAGTTGGAGATATTATTCCTACTTCTGTTACGTCAAATGTTTTGCCCGTAGCCATCATTTTTATTCTATCGCCTTTTTTCACTTGTCCTTCTTTAATTCTTATAAATGCTATAACCCCTTTGTAGGAATCATAGTAAGAATCAAATACAAGTGCTTTTAAAGGAGCATCTTCTTCCCCTATTGGAGGTGGAACAAGTTTTACAACCGCTTCTAAAACTTGGTCTATATTTATATTATCTTTAGCAGAAATGAGGGGTACATCTGCACAATCAAGACCAATTACGTCTTCAATTTCTTGCTTAATTTCTTCAGGTCTTGCACTTGGCAAGTCTATTTTGTTGATAACAGGCACAATTTCTAAGTTTTGGTCCAATGCAAGATAAACATTAGCTAATGTTTGTGCTTCGATTCCTTGAGCCGCATCAACTACTAATATTGCACCCTCACATGCTGCTAAACTTCTTGATACTTCATAGTTAAAATCCACATGACCTGGAGTATCTATTAAATTTAAAGTGTATTCATTGCCATCTTGAGCTTTGTACAATAAACTTATTGCCTGAAGCTTTATGGTTATTCCTCTTTCTCTTTCTAAATCCATGTTGTCTAAAATTTGTTCTTGCATTTCACGGTGACTTAGAAGACCAGTGTTTTCTATTAACCTATCTGCAAGTGTACTCTTACCGTGATCTATGTGAGCTATTATTGAAAAGTTTCTTATATATTTTTTTCTGTCCAAGTAAATTAAACCTCCATAAAATTGTTACTTTATAGGGTATTATATCAAAATTTATGTAATAGTTAAAGCATTAATTGTTAATTTTCTCAATTGATTTTATAAGTATCTCAGCGAACAGGTCTGCAGTATATTCTGCTTCTTCAATAGTATTTAATGAACTTCCTATTTCAACTAACATAGCATTATCAGATAAATATTGATTAAAATATTTTCCTTCCCTTACTACAACTTCCCTGCATAAATTAGGATATAGTTCATTAGCTGTATCATATACAATTTGAGCTGTTTGTTTTAGTTCATTAAAGTTTCCATTACTATCTCCAATAACTAATGTAAATGTAGCAGCAGTTTTGCCGTTAATTTCAGTAGATTTAACTCTTGATAAAAATTCCTCATAACTTGAATTTTCATCAGCTCCATCACGATGTAAATCAATGAGTATATTTTTTTTATTGTTTGACAAAACTTGTTTAACTGCATTATTAGAATTTTTATATGAAGAATTGTAATCTGGATAATCATTGTAATCTTTTAAGTGGGTAATATTAACTCCGTTTTCCGTTAAAATGTTTGTTATTTGTTCTCCTAATCCCATCACATTATATTTTGTATCCTGAGTTCTGTAATTCCCTTCTTTAATTGGCAAGTATGCTTCGGTACCATGTGTATGATATAATACTATATTTGTATTCTGATTAATAGAAGCAGCATCTACTGGAATTTCCCGTTTGACGCTGCTCCTTGAAGAAGGTGATTCAATTACTTTGAAAAATTCTTCTTTTCTGTTATTAGCTAAATATACTGTGGTTTCAACTGTATCCGTTTCATTTTTTTCACCGTTGTATATTATAGCATCACCTTCTTGAGTAGCTTCTGTCTCATTAACTTTAATAATATCGTTTTTAGTTTCATCTTTATTTTCTATGATGCTACCTTGATTATTTTCAATAAATGTTTCTGTTTCTCTTTCCTTAAATGTTTCTTGAAGGAAAATATTGAAATACGACATAATTTTATCAACTATATTATCGTATTGTTTTGAAGAATTATTTTTTTCTTCACTTATTGATATGGTAGCAATATCCTCTGCTGTCTTCCTTGATTCTGCAAGATTGTGTACAAAACTATATCCCGCAAAAAGTATTACTAAGCAAAATATGGACATTACCATATAAAATGTTGTACCTTGGTTATTCCTTCTTCTTCTTCTACTTCTTCTCATCATAATCTCAACTCCACATATTTTCTCAAAAGTAATATATTAATGTATATGTGTATTGTTTCCGGAATAACACAGTTTTTTTTTACAATATTATTACAAGTCAAGATTTTAATTCAAATATATTATAATACTCTCAATATTTCTAATATTTTAATTCATATCCTGGATGAACTGCCTTATTTATCGATTCAGCTAATATATCTGACAAATCTTCTATTAATTCATCAATTCCGCTTGGTGTTACAATTGATTCATTGTACATTGGACTTAAAATTTCTTTTATAAACATATGTTTTTCATCACTTTGTAAATCACTTAAAACACCCATTATTTGTCCTACGTCATCTGTTTTACTTCTTAAAGTTTCTTCCATTAAATCAATTGTGTCATTAACTATAGTTGCTGTATCCACAACAGTTGGAATACCAATTGCAATAACTTTAACACCAAGTGTATCTTCATTTAAAGAGCCTTGCATATTTCCAATTCCTGAACCTGGCTCTATTCCTGCATCTGTTATTTGCACTACAGAGCATAGTCTTTTCATTTTACGAGATGCTAATGCATCTATTATTATTAATAGTGTTGGTTTTATTTTTTCTACAACTCCAACTATGGTATTAATTGTTTCAATACCAGTCATTCCTAAAACTCCAGGTGCTAATATGGACACTTCATTATAATCTTCATCATATTCTTTGTTGTATGCTTTAAAAAATTGTCTTGTAACTTTAATTTTATCAGTTACTCGAGGTCCTAATGCATCTGCAGTTATTCTTCTATTGCCAAGACCTACTACTAAAACTTTTTCTCGATTTAAATTAGATATATTTTTGATGCTATTAGATAAAATTTCAATCACATCATTTTTATCATCCCTGCTCAAATTTTTTAAATTATATGATTCATAAGTTATGTACTTTCCTCTTTTCTTACCTAACTTTTTTTCTGCTTCCTCATTTTGAATTTCAAGATCAATTAATTCTCCATGTTTTAACTTATTTGTCTTTAAGATAACACCCTCAATTTGTTGAGCCAATGATTCACTTGCTTCATAAGCTAAATCTGTTCTATACATAATTCCCATAATTCCTCCAAAAAATTTTATTTGCTAAAAATAATATAAATTGATATAATATGATTAAATTTATATTATTACTACAGGATTTGACCAAACAATTCATATATTACGTATTATTTAATTTTTTCACTTTTTTATTCTTTACTATTGATTTTTGTTTGATTAACCTGTATAATTGAATAGCTGTCTAAAATATTATCACTTTATAAATATAATGTGTTAAAATATTAAGAGCATTAAAGGAGGTGAAGGATTTGGCAAATATTAAATCCGCTAAGAAGAGAATATTAGTTATCAACAAAAAAACTGAAGTTAACAAAAGCAGAAAGTCAGAAATAAAAACTTTTATTAAAAAGTTTGAAGCTGCTATAAATGAAGGTAACGTTGAAAAAGCTAAAGAATATTTAACTGTATGCGAGAAAAAATTATATCAAGCTGCTGCTAAAAACACTATTCACAAAAATGCAGCATCAAGAAAAGTTAGTAGATTAACTCTTAAGTTAAACAAAATAGCTTAATCTAATTATATTCAGTTGGTGGATTATCCACCTCTGAACCTTGATTCTTGATCACTAAATTTAAAGATTCATCAACTAACCTCATATGAGTTGTGATGTTAGTTGATGAATCTTGAAAAATTAAAAAGACCCCTATGGGTCTTTTTTTTATGACAAAGTATTATTTTTATTTCTGTCATCCTGAGCGTAGCGAAGGATCTTATTATTTCAATGTACTCAAAATAACTATTTAATTTTAGTAACTTCAACTCTCCATACTTCTGGTCCCTGCTCTAAATATTTCCAATCATATTGATCTGGAAAATCTAATGGTATTTTATAGCTAAACATGGGCTGTAAATCATGATCATTTATTAGCTCCATTTTTTCTCCAACTTTCAATGATTCAAATGTTTTATGAACTGTGGGATATTTATTTTCATGGGGCATTATTTCTCGTATATCAACTCTACCTGCATATTCTTCCATATAATCTCTCCTATCTAATTTAACTGTTAATAAAAATCATCTTCAATCTTTCACTATTGAACCCTATGGTTCCCGCCCACGGCTGTTTCACAGCCTGAGCAACCTCCTTAAAAGGTTGGGGAATTCCCCTTCACCCTTTATATACTATAGAACTTTCCTAAAGTAATAAAAGCAGTTTGACTTACGAAATTTTGTCAAACTGCTTTTATTATTATTAAATGATATTTTATTATACAATGATTAACTCAATAGTTTAAATTTCTGCAACTTGTCATCCTGAGCAATAGCGAAGGATCTTTTTCATTTAAACACTTTAGATTCTTCGTAACATTTAAAAAATCAGAAAACCAAATTATTAATTTTATATTAAAATATGAATATATCAAATTAATCATGCAATTCCATTTGTAATAATTTCAAGTCCAACCTTTTTATCTATTTCACCAGTTTTAATTTTTTTATCTATTTGTAAAAAATGTTCCATGTATCCATCAATTTTTTTAACACTCAAATTTTTAGAAAGCTTTGATAGTTTGCTGGCAACAAATTTTTTAATTTTCATTTTATCCATTATATCATCCATATTATAACCTTTGTTTGATAACAAAATGTATTGATAAATCATTCTGTACTGTCTTATAATCATATGAATAATATATTGTTCAGGCGTATTGTTTAATAACATATCTTCTAATATTTCTAAAGCTTTTTCCTTTTGACTTTCACAAATATAATCCACTAATTTAAAAATATTGCTTTCAATGGATTTTATCATAAGATTGTCTATATCATCCCTTTTAACTTTCTTTTCATTCATACAATAAGATGAAAGTTTTTCTATTTCATTGTTCACTTCATATAATGAAATAGTGCTTTCATATTCTAAATAACCTGAATTATTAGCAATATAATCTGCATCCAATAAGTTTATATCAATTTTATTTTCTTTAAAATTATCTTGAATATATTTGCTAAGTTCACCTTCTGATAGTTTATTAATTTCATAAATAGCCTTTGATTCCTTTAATATTTTAACTATTTTTTTTCTTGAATCTGCTTTTTTACCTTTAATTAAAAACATTAAAATACAAGAATCATATTTATTTTCAATAAAATTAATTACTTTTTCTTCGTCTGTTTTATTTAAACTTTTAGTTGAAGTTAAAAATTCTGCTTCTTTAACTACACATATTTTTTTCTCAGATAAAAATGGAAATGTTGTTATGAATTCATAAAATGATTCAAAATCATCTTCTATTTTATCAAACTCTATGTAATTCATATCTTCATAATTTTCATCTATATATTTAAGTTTTGTAGCATTAACTGCTTTATCAATTAAAAAATCTTCAGTTCCATATAACAAAATACATGATGGAATTTTACTTTTATTTATTAAATCAGATACTATTTTATAACTCATTTTTACCTCTATTTCATCAAACTGTAAATTAAGATATATGTATTTTAATTTCCCATATCTTACGATATTATATTATAAATTGATGATTTTGTATATAATATTAATATCATATAAATATCTACTTGATTTGAAGTCTATTTTTGTCATCCTGAGCGATAGTGAAGGATCTTATTTTATCAACTATTAATAGATTCTCCACTTTTTGTGCTCATCTTTAAGTTTATTCATCCGGCGTCTTCTATAAGTATTAGTTATTTCATAATTCCAATTTAATTTATTTATTTTGAAAGTACTCACTTTTTAAAATAGAATATATTATCTGATCCAAATAGCCTCTTTCAGATTTATAGTTTTGTCTTAATATTCCGTCACAATGCATTCCAATATTTTCATAGAGTTTGATACCTATTACATTATCAGGATATACATCTAACCACAAGCGATTCATATTTCTTTCTTCAAATGCATATTTTATCAGTGCATTCATAACTTCTTTTCCATACCCCATACCTTTTTTAGAAATAACAATTCTTCTAAGCTCAAAGATATTAGATTTAAAATCTAATTTATTAAGCGCAAATCCAATTATTGAATTGTCTTCTTTATTTTTTATTACAAACAGTAAAAAACAATCATCATTTATTTCAGCTAAATGTTCTTTATATGTACCTTTGCATACAAAATCTTTATTATCCTTATGATTTTCCATTTCCATAATGATTTCAATATCTTCTTTTTTAGCTTCAACTATATTTAAACGTTTTGTTTCAATCATGAGAACACCTCCATATTACTTAAATATAATTATAATATAATATCTAATTTTTAAAGACTTTAAAAGTACCAATACCTGCTAATTATGTAAAACAGCTATTGTGTCGAAAATAATTTAAATGTATAATATAATTACTATCCAAAAAATTATACCTTAAAACTTCACTATCATTTGAAGAGTACTGGTTAACCATATTGCAATGATCCAAGTTTGATAATTTGTCACAACTTTCTTCACTCTCGCTTTCAAAAAAAATCGTAAAACATAAACAATCATAATATATTATCTATATTATTACTATCACTTACTAAGGAGAATAAAATGAAAAAAGCACTTATATTAGGAATATTAGCATCATTCTTTTTTGCATTTACTTTTGTATTAAATCAACAAATGAATATATCAGGAGGCAGTTGGATTTGGAGTTCAACACTAAGATATATTTTTATGATTCCAATTTTATTTATTATAGTTGTAATGAAAAATCAATTAACAGATGTATTAAAGGATATATTATCAAAACCTATTAAATGGATAACTTGGAGTACAGTAGGATTTGGATTGTTTTATGCTCCATTATGTTTTGCTTCAGTATACGGTCCATCATGGTTAGTGGCAGGAACTTGGCAATTAACTATAGTAGCTGGTGCACTTCTATCCCCTTTGTTTTTTAAAA
This sequence comes from Bacillota bacterium, assembly GCA_029239575.1. Classification (GTDB taxonomy): domain Bacteria; phylum Bacillota; class Clostridia; order Tissierellales; family Sedimentibacteraceae; genus Sedimentibacter. The sequence goes on along the minus strand of JARBUP010000006.1, from coordinate 4,408 downwards.
GAGTGGAAACAGAAAATGGATCTATCAAAATAAGAAATCAAATTCCTAAAAAATCACTTTTAATGTCTTCAGTAATTTTATTTGGAATATTTTTAATGCAATTAGAAGAGGCAAAAAATATTCCTGATGTGAAAACAATTTTAATTGGATTTGTACCTGTTGTAATTGCTGCATTTGCTTACCCTCTTGGCAATAGAAAAATGATAGAAATATGTGAGAATAAATTTAATGTATTTCAAAGAGTTTTCGGTATGACTCTGTGTAGCATGCCATTTTGGGCATTTTTCGCAACCTATGGTTTGTTTTCCATAGGTTTGCCAAGTAAAGGACAAGTTATAAATTCACTAATAGTTGCCGTTTTCTCAGGAATTATAGCTACAATATTATTTTTTAAAGCAACTGATTTAGTTAGCCATGATACAACCAAATTAGCTATTATAGAATCAACTCAATCAGGCGAAGTAATATTTACATTATTAGGTGGAGTCCTAATATTTAATGATGAAATTCCAACATTAATCAGCTTAGTAGGAATAATGTTAGTAATAATTGGTATGATTTTAAATAGCTTAATTAAATCATAATATGATTACCACAAATTTATACTCCATGATTTTTTTATGCAAATTATAACTTGCAACAGAATATATATTTTGTCATCCTGAATGATAGCGAAGGATCTTATTATAAGTATACACACTCCGGATTTTACTTTTATATTCTCTTTTCAAATAAATAAAATAGTCCTTTTCTCCAATTGGTTTCACCAACTTTTTTATAACCAAGATTATCATACATTCTTAAAGAATAAGGATTTAATGAAAAAGCGTCCAATCTAATAGATTTTATTCCTTTTTCTTTTAATAATTCCTCAATTAAAATCATTGTATTTTTACCTATTTTTTGATTTTGATTAACAGGGTTTACACATAATCTATGAATAACAGCAAAATTATCACATTCCCAATTAAAATTATCATAATGTTCGTCATATTCACTATTAATAACTACAACAGAAACAATAGCATTATTAACAATTCCAATATACATTTCTTTTTTTAATATATCTTCTTCAAGAATAGCTTTATTGGGATAAATTTCATCCCATTGATATATTTTATTTTCATTCAAATATTTAATTGCATTTTTATAAATTTCAATTATTATATTTAAATCTTCAAGTTCAGCTTTTCTAATATGCATAAATTACCCCTATAATTTAAAATATTTATTAATAGCTTTATTAACATTTATATAATTTCTGCAAATATTTCATGTATATTGCCATCTACATCTGCAAATAAAGCAGTTCTTTGATTCCAAGGCATATTCTTTGGCTCTTGTATAGGAGTGGCGCCCTTTCTAACTATTTCTTTAAAAGATTCATCTACATCATTAGGATCTTCACAAAGAAGCGCTAATTCAAATGATTGTCCCATACTTTTTTTCTCATATTCGCTGCTATAAGAATACATAACATCCCTCATACAAATAGCAAATCTCACACCTGCATTTTCAAATTCAACATAATTTCCAAGATCATTTTTAACTTTAAAACCGAGAACATCACTATAAAAACATTTCATTTTAACTATATCATTAGTCCAAATCGTCACAAGATTAATATTTGCTTTCATTTCACACCTTCTCAATTATATTTACTTTCTAATAATTCTATTATACTACTCATAAACATAAATAAATTATCAATTAAATTTTTACATAAATTCAAATTCAACATCTATCAATTTATTTATTTCATTTAGCTGTATTTTATTAAAAAATGCCCACAAGAATTGATTGATCGATTGCTGATACATAAAATTTCTTATCAGAATTTAGCTCGCTTAATAAATCATTAAACTTAGAAAAAATATTCATATCAAGCCAGTCATCATCAACAACTAATTCCCAATTATATAGTTTTTCATTTAATTCAAAATAAACTTTTGCTTCTTTATTTTCTATATCTATGTAATCATTCAAATTGTTAATTTTCAGCTCACCATTAGCCATAACAATTAATCTCTCAACTACCCTTATATAATCACCATTATCCTCAATACATTCAGTATCTAAATACCAAATATTATTTGAAAAATTTATGCAGATATTATCAAAATTTTGAAACTCACAACCCATCACGATTAATAGTGATAAATAATCATTAGATACAAATTTACCAAACTTCATTTCTTTCAATAAATTATGTACAGTAACTTCAGGGTTTAAACTAATCCCTAATTTAACTAATACTTCTAACTGTTTTTTAAGATCAATATCATTCTCTTTTTTCTTCTTAAAAAACTTATCAAACATAAACAACCTCAAACTTTTCACATACAACAATCATATCTTCACTTGGTTCTTTACCAATTTCCTGCATTTCTCTCGAGAAATAATCCCAATGGCAATTTCTCCAATAATTTAAAGACTTATCGCCTTCGCCTTCTGATGCTGCAAATTCTTCTGTTACATCTTTATAAGGTACTAATTCAACATTTATAGTTTTTATTATACACTTAGCCACTCCATCCCAATTGATAATAATATTTAAGTTACCTTCTTTTGGGATACATTCATTTTCAAAAGAATATGACTCAAATAATGATGCAGTAGCTTTTTTTATACCTTTAACTACTAATTCAGCTAATTCGTTTGCATCGTTTTCATTATCACAAAAATGCCAAACTCCATAAGTATCCTGGTTGCATGTTTCACTATTTCCTATTAGTGAAGTATAATTTTCCCACATAATTTTCACTGATTCATGTTCCATATTGAACTCCTTTTATTGTATTTAATCTTAATTTCTATAAATAAATATTAAACCTATGAAAAATCCAAATACCAATATTTTAATTATTATCCAATCAAAATACAACTTATAATAATTATAAGATTTTTCACCCTTATAAGTATTATAATATAATTTTTCATCTTTTAAAATAAATTTAATTTCACCTTGATCAAAAGTAGTTAAAATATTGCTATTTATATTTTCATATTTTTCTATAACTTCATCTGAAGGTATCCCATAATTGTTTTTACCATACGAAAAAACTACAATATTAGGGCTTACTGCTTCTACGAAATTATCGGTAGAAGAAGTTTTGCTGCCATGATGTGGTACAATTAAAATATCTGATTTTGATAAATCTTCATAGATTGTATTTTCAACATCATTTTCAATATCACCAGGAATTAAAATTTTTCTTCCTTTATAATAAAGCATTACAACTAATGATGAATTATTTTTATTTTCAGTTAAATATTCATCTTCCGGCCACAATATTTTTATACTAAAATTCTCATTTATTTTAAAATTATCATCTTTTTTTAGAACTGTAATATTAGAACTTAAAATTTCTTTTAAATTTATATCATTTTCAATATTTTTCTTGCCCATATTATCATTTAATATATTATCAGTTTTAAAATTGTAAGAAGAAAAAATTCTTTTTACATCAATGTTGCTTTTAATTAATTCTGTTAAACCAGAATAATGATCTTCATCCCAATGGCTAATAAATACACCATCTATTTTATCTATGCCATTTTTAATTAAATAAGGTACAACCGTGTAGTTACCTAAATTTGAATTACTTGTACTTCCACAATCGAATATTAAATTATAACTTTTATATGAGACATTAATGAACATACCTTGTCCAGCATCCATAATATTAAAATTCAAATTATCATCAAATTTAGGAGTTAAAATATATGTTATAAAATAAAATGAAATAATAATCCATATAAAAATACTTTCTACAATCATATATACTTTTCTATTTAACTTCACTTGTATATTTTTATTTTTTTCTAAATTTACTTCATTATATAAATATATAATAAACGTTAAAACCAAATAAAATATTATATTATGAAAAATCGAAAATGTATGAACAATGATTCCATTAAAAGCAAAATTTTCTGTAAAATTAATTAAATATCTCAAGCTTACCAACATATAGTCAAATATTCTAAATGGGAAAATAAAAAAATTAACTATTAAACCACCAAAAATCAGTAATGCAAAACTATATATTAAAATAAAAGTAAAAATAGGAATTAACAATAAATTATAAAAAATGCCCATTATAGGAATGTAATTAAAATAGTGAGCTAAGATAGGTAAAGTAAATATTTGTAGGAATAGAAACAAATAAAAATCTCTTAGAATTATGTTTTTAGTTTTAATATATTTTAAAATATATTTATTATAAATTATCAAGCTTAAAGCTGCAGAAAATGACAGCAGAAATCCTGCATCAAAAATCCAGAATGGATTTGCAATAGTAAGTATTAACCCCGCCAAAGCTATAGAATTTAAAGAACTATATTTCCTGTACATAACTTCAGAACCAAATAGTAAAGTAAACATAACTAATGTCCTTAACACGGA
>JARBUP010000169.1 GCA_029239575.1 Bacillota bacterium | reverse complement strand
CCTGATATGGAAATTGCTTTTTTGGGAAATGGTGAAACAAAAGTAGAACTAGTGTGGAATAAAAATGTAACAGAAGTTAATATGGGCAGTGATATTTCATTAGGATTTACTGTAGATTCAGTAGAAGATAAAATAAACTTTTTAAAAGAAAAAAACATAGAAATAAAAAGTGGGCCTTTTGCACCAAATCCACATACTAAATTTTTCTTTATAGAAGACCCAAATAAATTAACAATACAATTTGTAGAACAAAAATAATAATATAGTAATGGACCTGTTTTTTAAGATAAAATATTTATTATAAAAATAAATTTAATTATCTTTTAATTTAATGGTCCGTTTTTTAATTGTAAATCACATAGTAAGTTACAAACTTGGTAAGCAAAATAAATAGACGTAATTTTAGTAATATGCTATACTTAAAATAATTGAATGTCTTAATAGTATTGGAAAAGGAGAATATAAATGGAAAGTAAAATGATAAAAAATATCATTTTAATTATTACATACACAATAGCGCTTGTTTTATGTATTATTAAATTTAATCCACTAATTAGTGGATTAGGAAATTTTTTTGCTTTATTTCAACCTTTAATCATAGGGGTAGTAATTGCATTTATTTTAAATAAGCCTTGTATGTTTTTTCATGGTTTATTAAGTAAAAAGATACTTAAAAATAAAAATTTTTCTACATCAAGAGCTTTAGCAATAGTTATTACATATGTGCTGTTTATTTTAATAATAGTAATTTTAATTAACTTTATAATTCCACAGTTAATTGACAGCATCATGGGATTTATAAATAATATTGATTCTTATTTTATTAATCTTCAATATTTTGTAAATAGAACTACTGATATGTTTGGAATTCAAAGAGTGGATTTATCTATGCTTGGTTCATTTATATTAAATTATATAAATAAATTAGGAACTGACATATCTAAATTGTTGACGCAAGTTATAGGTATAACTACAATAGTTCTTTCTTTCGTAACAACATTTTTAATTTCAACTATATTTTCCATATATTTATTAGCTGGAAAGGAAATATTGTTATGTCAATTCAAAAAAGTATTTATAACCTATTTACCAAGAAGTATATATGAAAAATGTTCATATGTTTATCATATAACAGTTGATGTTTTCAGTAAATATGTAATTGGGCAGTTAACTGAGGCTTTGATTTTAGGAATACTTTGTTTTTCTGGAATGATAATTTTTGATTTTGAATATCCACTTTTAGTAAGTGTTTTAGTAGGAATAACGGCTTTAGTTCCTGTTGTAGGAGCATATATTGGAGGAGCTATTGCATTAGTATTATTGCTTTTAATTACTCCTGATAAAGCATTTTTATTTTTAATTTATTTAATGATTTTACAACAAGTAGAAGGAAATATAATTTATCCAAGAGTTGTTGGTTCAAGCCTTGGACTTCCTGGTATATGGGTTTTATTATCTGTTACAGTAGGAGTGGGTTTAGGAGGACCAATTGGGATTTTGCTGGGTGTTCCAATTGCAACGGTATTATATACTTTGCTTAAAAATGATGTTAGCAGTAAAAATAAAAAAGTTAAACAAAAATTAAAATAAAATTTTAATGACTAAAATTTTTAATCTTACAAATAATAATAAAACTTATAAACTTATGAAGTATAAAATTTGGAGGATAATAATTTTAAAATGTTAAACTTTAATAATCAAAATAGTAATCAAAGTAACAATGCTAACACAACAGATTTTTTATCAGAAATATATCGTGGTGCAAAAATGGGTGTCCAAACAATAAATAATCTTTTAACTAAAGTAAATGACAACAAAATTTATGATGAGCTTAAATATCAACTTCAAAGCTATGAAGAAATTGCTAACGAGGCTTATAATGAATTAGAAAAAAGAGATAATACCCCAAAAGATATTTCTTTATTTAATAAAATGAGCGCCAACATGAGCATAGGAATAAATACTTTTATAAATAACAATCCTTCTCATATAGCTGATATGCTTATAAAAGGAAATACAATGGGAGTTACAGGAATTTCTAAAACAATTAACAAACATCAAAATGCAGATCCGGCAATAAAAGGTTTAGCTGACAGGTTTGTTAAATTGGAGCAAGATAATATAGACAGGTTGAAAAAATTTTTATAATACTAACTCAGGACGCAACTTTAAGTGCGTCCTTAATTTATAAATCTTTTGTTGATAAAGTGTTACTATTTTATCTGTTTTTGTCGAAAACTTATAAGGAAATATTTTAGCAATCATGTGAAAAGATTGCTTTTTTTATTGCCAAGTGATACACTGCTGTTATCCCCCTTGGGGGGATAAATAAGATAGGAGATTATTATGACTATAGAACACACAAATGAGCATCAACATAAACATCAAGATACAAAAAAAATTATAGATAGAATGTCCAGGGCAATCGGTCATATGGAATCTATTAAAAGAATGGTTGAAGAAGGGAGGGACTGCAGCGAGATTTTAATTCAAATTTCTGCTGTGCGATCTGCAGTAAATAATGTAGGTAAAATTATTTTACAAGATCATATAAACAATTGTGTTGTAGATGCAGTGGAAACAGGAGATAAAAAAGTACTTGAAGATTTAAACAGCGCAGTTGATAAATTTTTAAAGTAAAATTTATTAGTATATTTTTTCCTTAAATTATGAATTTCATTGCAGTTATCCTATCTATTACTGGGATTTTAAATTGCCGTCTTTTGGTACTAAAATAATTGAAAATTCGATTATTGGCATACAAAGGTAAAAAAAATATTGACAAGCAGTATAAATTATGTTAACATATAAATGTTGAATGCGTTCAACATTTTTGGGAGCATAGCTCAGTTGGGAGAGCATCTGCCTTACAAGCAGGGGGTCATAGGTTCGAGCCCTATTGTTCCCACCAAAAGTAAAAAGAGTAATTACTATTGTAATTACTCTTTTTTTATATTTTTAAAATAATTTTATAAGCGGTGTAAATTAGATAATAATATATTTGGTAGTGAAGAATCTATTATTTTGAAATAATAAGATCCTTCGCTTTAGTTCAGGATGACAAGCATGTTATTAAGAGAAGAGAGCATTTGCTCTCTGATTTGTATTTTTTAAAATTGTATATGTATTATTATGGAAATGTGGTATACTTATTAGTGGATTGTTAATATAAGTCAGGGGTGATTAATTGGAAGAAAAAAATAAAACCGAAAATAAAATGAAGAATATGACTGAAGGTAATCCGCTTAAGTTGATATTTATGTTTGCAATTCCCCTGTTGCTGGGCAATTTATTTCAGCAACTTTATAATATGGTTGACAGCATTGTAGTGGGAAATTATGTAGGTAAGGTAGCTCTTGCAGCAGTTGGAACAGGATTCCCTTTAATTTTTTTGATGGTTTCCATGTTTATGGGAGTAGGTATGGGCTCTACAATATTAATATCTCAGTATTATGGAGCAGGTGATATTGATAGTGTAACTAAAACATCTAAAACAATTTATACAGCTATGATTTTGGGTTCGATTCCAATTTCAGTAATTGGCATATTTATTACTGGGCCAATATTGAGTTTAATTAATACACCTCTTGATACTTTACCTATGGCAAAAGATTATATGGTTATAATTTTTGCTGGTATATTAGGTAGTATAGGGTTTAATATTAATGCAGGTATTTTACAAGGTATTGGTGATAGCAGATCTTCGCTTTTGTTTTTAGCTATTGCATGTTTCATAAATGTAGTGCTTGATTTAATATTTGTTTTAAATTTTGGACTTGGGGTTTCAGGGGTTGCATATGCAACTATAATTGCACAGTTCTCATCATGGATTTTTGGTATTTATTATATGCGAAAAAAATATAAATTTTTATATTTTCCCATATTTAAATTTGAAGTTGATAAAAATATATTAAAAAAGATTTTAAAATTAGGATTCCCAACAGGAGTGCAACAAACTTTATTTTCTATTGGAATAATGGGTCTACAGTCTTTGGTTAATTCCTATGGCTCAGATTTTATGGCAGGATTTAATGTTGCAAATAAAGTGGATATGATATCATTCATGCCCATAATGAGTTTCTCAACAGCAATAACTACATATGTTGGTCAAAATATTGGTGCGGGCAGATTAGACCGTGTGCACAAAGGTTTTGTATATACAGCTTTTTTATCTGCTGCATTTTGTGTATTATCAGCCTTAATTGTTTTGCCTTTTGGAGAAGAAATTATGGGGTTTTTTAACAAGGATGAAGCCGTGATACAAGCAGGAATGGTTTATTTAAAATCAGTTCTTCCGTTTTATTTAATTCTTGCAATAGTATTTACATTAAATGGTGTTATAAGAGGAGCAGGAGAAACAATAATACCTATGATTGGTTCTTTCATAGCTTTATGGATTGGTAGAATACCCATAGCTTATATTTTATCGAAAGTAGCAGGTAGGGATTATATTTTTTATAGCTATGCTATAGGATGGGTTTTATGGCTTATAGTATCATGGAGTTATTATATGTCCGGCAAATGGAAAAATAAATCATTAAAGCTTATTAAAGATAATTAAGCTCATTCGCTATCGCTCGGGGTGACAAATAAAAAAATCCACTGTAGTTCAGCACAGTGGAATTTTTTTTGATTTTATTTATTTTAATCTATCCATTACATTTTTAATTATAGCTGGTGATACTTTACACTTTTCTTCTGAAACTGCACATACTGCAAATCTTAAACCTTTTTTCAATGAAACTACAAACATATTTTCTTTTATGAGTTCATCTGAAATTTGTTTTGCATTTGTACATGGAATACTTACAAAGAATCCATCCCTGTACGGTAATATTTCTAAATCAACTTCTTTAGCTGCTTGAACAAATGCTTCAGCTCTTTGTCTTAACATAGTTTTATATTTATTTTTTTCTTCTTCATACGCAGATAGTTTGTTTGGGTCACTATCAATATGAGTCATAACTGACATAGCTGCTCTTGTGCCATTAGACCAGTTAGCTCTATTTGAGTGCATGCAAGAAAAATAAAACTCATCTACTAAATCTTCATTTGAAGAAATTCCTATTGCAGCACCTGATCTTAAACCGTACATAGTATATCCTTTAGACATGCTATAACCAACTATAGTAAATATATTTTCTGGTAAATTAGAGAATTTAGTAAAGAATTTTCTTCTTTCATTACCAACTCCTGCAAAGTCTATGTAAGCAACGTCAACTAAAAATATTATTTTATTTTCAGGGTTTTTTGCATTTTCTTTAGCAATATCAAGAACTTGATCCCATTCTTCATCTGATAAGCTATAACCTGTTGGATTGTTAGCAGGTGTATTTATAATTGTTACAAGTCTTTTTTGTTTATTAAGTAATGTTTCAAAATTTTCTTTAAATGATGCTATATTAAATTCATTCTTTTCATTAAATAATGTATAATTAGTTACTGTTCTTCCTATTTCTTCAGAAATAGTTACATATGGAGACCAGAACCAGTCAGCTACTAAAATAGAATCCCCTACATTTGTATAATTAGTAATAGCATGTTTTACAGAACCAGTTCCTCCTGGAGTAGCAACTGCTCTTATAAATGCATCAGGTCTATATTCTCCAAAGCATGCTTTTAAAACTGCATTTAAATAATCAGGCTGTCCGGCTACTTGAGCATATGCAGCTATTTCTGCATTTGGCAATGATTTTAATACTGAAAAAACAGATTCCATGCAAATTAAATTTCCATTATCATCTGCTAAAGCTCCTAATGTTGAATCTATAACTACTTCTTTTCCAAATTCTTTAATTGCTGCTTGAGCTTTACCTGCAAGACCGAATATTGCATCGTTTTCTTTAGGCCATTTAGCGTGATCAGCTACCATACTTGTTAACATAAATTCACCTCTCGTATTTTTAAAAATATTTTATCATTATAAAATTAATAAGTCAACAAAGATGCGAAGTAATATATATAAAAACAATTATTTTATTAAAAATACAAAAAACTATAATAATATTGAAAATACTGTAAATACTTTTATTTAGGTATAGTAAAAAAAATGTAAAAAACATTAAGAAATTTGTTGACAAGATGTGACAGTTGCGATAATATATAAAAGTTCTTAAAAATAATTATATACTTTATGATCCATTAGCTCAGCAGGTAGAGCACTTGACTTTTAATCAAGGTGTCCGGCGTTCGAATCGCCGATGGATCACCATCAATAAAACAACATTTGACGATCTTAGCGACGTTGGATGTTGATTTTTTTT
>JARBUP010000168.1 GCA_029239575.1 Bacillota bacterium | reverse complement strand
TGAGGTACTGTATGTGTTACAAGCGTTTTATACTCAAATGTATTCTATATGAAATACATAAGCTTAAATTCTTATAAATATTTTAAAAACATATTATATTTTATATTAAAAAAATTCCCCTATTTTTCAGGAGAATTTTAATTATTAAGAAATCTGGTGAAATATTGGACATGAATTTAAGTGGATTTCCAATTTGTAAATTTGCCGATGTGTTTATGCCTTTTTATGAAGATGAAACAATTCAGCTACAAACAGGAGATAAAATTCTATTTTATACTGATGGACTTGTAGAAGATAAAAACTTACAAGATGAATTTTTTAATCAACAAAATTTAAAAGATTTCTTAAGAAATAATCACTTTTTAACTGCATCAGAGATTATTTCTACTTTAAATAAAAATATACATAAATATATTGAAAAAAACAATAAACTTAATGATGATGTAACATATTTAATTATGGATGTACATTAAATTTAATAATTGAAATTCTCCTAAAAAATAGGGGAATTTTTTTTATATAAAATAAAATATCTTTTTAAAAATATTTATAAGAATTTAAGTTCGTTGTATTTCATATAGAATACACGTGAGTATAAAACGCCTGTAACACACACAGTACCTCAAGTATATGAAAAATAATTTATAAAATTGTATTGACAATAAAGTACCATGTGTGTATAATAAGAACAAATGAATCAAAAGCAAAGACGGAGACAAAAATATTCTTTAGTTAACTTCAGAGAGCTGATGTTTGGTGAAAATCGGCGTTAATAGATATAATGATCACTCCTGAGCTTCCAAGCCGAACATTAAAGTAGGCAAGGACGTAATCCTGCGTTAAAAGGATAGAGTTCAAAAAATTATTTTTCGACTTGACTGAGGCGATGTTTTAACATCGCGAAATAGGGTGGTACCACGAAGACCTTTCGTCCCTACATATATGCGTAATGTATGTAGAGACGAGGGGTTTTTTTTATTATAAAATATAAAATACCTTATAAATTTATAAAATATAATTCTATTAGGAGGAATAAAGTGGATAAAAAAACTATTGTTTTAGGTGTTATAGGTTCAGATTGTCATGCTGTTGGTAACAAAATATTAGATCATGTTTTAACAGAAGCAGGATTTAATGTTGTAAACATAGGTGTATTATCACCTCAAGAACATTTTATAAACGCTGCAATTGAAACTAATGCAGATGTTATTATGGTTTCATCATTATACGGTCATGGGGAAATTGACTGCCGGGGATTAAGAGAAAAGTGTGAAGAAGCAGGGTTAAGGGATATATTATTATATGTTGGGGGCAACATTGTTGTAGGGAAACAAAATTGGAGCGATGTATATAAAAGATTTATACAAATGGGATTTGACAGAGTTTATCCACCGTCAACTTCTACGGATACAGCAATTAATGATTTAAAAGAAGATTTATATAAGCAGTCATACAATTTGGCTATATAATTTATTACATAAATAAATAATTTTGGAAGAGTGATATTATGGATGCATACTTATTAGTAGATTTTGGCAGTACATTTACAAAACTTACACTTGTGGATACGGAAAATGAAAAGATAATTGCCACCGAGAAATCTTATACAACTGTAGGATCTGATATAACATTAGGATACAAAATGGCATTAGAAAAGCTTAATCAAAAAACTAATAATTATAACATAGTAAAAAGACTTGCATGTTCTTCAGCAGCAGGAGGGTTAAAAATAATTGCAATAGGATTAGTACCGGAATTAACAGCTGAAGCTGCTAAAAGGGCGGCTCTTGGAGCAGGGGCAAGAGTTATAAAAACATATAGTTTTAATTTAAATCAAGATGAAATTAATGAAATTGAACAACTTAATGCTGATATGATTTTATTAGCGGGCGGAACTGATGGGGGAGATACAAAATGTATTATTCATAACGCTCATTTAATTTCAAAATCAAATTTAAAAATTCCTATTGTAGTTGCAGGTAACAAATGCTGTGTTGATGAAATTAAAAATTTATTTAATGAAAAATTAGAATACTATATTACTGAAAATGTAATGCCCAAATTAAATCAAATTAATGTAGAACCTGTTAGAGAAAAAATTAGAAATATATTTATAGAAAAGATAATAAAAGCTAAGGGTATGGAAAATGTAGAAAAATTTATTTCAGGAATTCTAATGCCTACACCTGCTGCAGTTTTAAAAGCTGCAGAAATATTATCCATAGGAACTGAAGATGAACAGGGAATTGGTGATTTAGCTGTAATAGATATTGGCGGTGCAACAACAGATGTTCATTCGATTTTAGATGGTTTCCCATCACAACCTGGAGTAGTTTTAAATGGTTTAGAAGAACCATATTCAAAACGAACTGTTGAAGCAGATTTAGGAATGAGATATTCTGCATTATCTCTATATGAAGCTTCTAATAAAAAAATAATTAAAAAATACTTGAAAAATTATAATTGTAGTGTTGAAGATGAATTTATCAAAAGAAATAATAATACAAGCTATGTTTCTGAAGATAAATTAGATATAGATTTTGATGAAGCTATGGCTAAAATATGTGTGGACTTATCTATGAATAGACATGTTGGAAAAATTCAAACAGTTTATACACCTATGGGGCAAGTCTTTTCACAAGAAGGTAAGGATTTAATGACATTGCCTTATATAATTGGGACAGGTGGCGTAATAGTTAATAGCGAAAATCCCAAGAGTATCTTGGAAGCTTCACTGTTTTCAATGGATGACCCTACACTATTAAAGCCAAAAAATCCAAGTTATTTATTGGATAAAAATTATATACTTTCAGCTATGGGATTAATAGCCATGATAAATGAAAATATGGCAGTTAGAATGTTAAAAAAATATATAGTGAAAATTTAGGAGTGTTAGTAATGATTTTGAAAAACAAAAGACTCTCAGAAGAAGAGTTCTTTAAAATACGTAATGAAATATTAAATGGATGGCCTACGGGCAAGGATGTAAACTTACAGGAAGCTGTTGATTATTTAAATAAAGTACCTAAAAAGAAAAATTTTGCTAAAGCATTAAGAAAAGCAAAATTAGAAGGCGTTACTCTTGCACAACCAAGAGCAGGGGTTGCACTTATAGATAAACAAATTGAACTATTAAATTTTTTATCTAAAGAAGGCGGTGCTGATTTATTGCCTACAACTATTGATTCGTACACAAGACAAAACAGATATTCTGAATGTCAAGTTGGAATTGATGAATCCATAAAAGCTAACAGATCGCTGCTAAATGGATTTCCAGCTGTTAACTACGGCGTTAAAGGCTGTAAAGAAATATTAGAAAATGTAGATAAACCAGTTCAAGCTAGACATGGTACACCGGATTCAAGACTTTTATCTGAAATAATTCATGCAGCAGGATGGACTTCAAATGAAGGTGGAGGAATTAGTTATAACATTCCATATGCAAAAGATGTATCTATTGAAAAAACAATTACGGATTGGCAGTATTGTGATAGGTTAGTTGGATTTTATGAAGAACAAGGCATAGAAATAAACAGAGAACCATTTGGTGCTTTAACTGGAACATTAGTACCACCTTCAACTTCAAATGCAGTAATGATTATAGAAGCTCTGTTGGCAGCGGAACAAGGAGTAAAAAATATTACTGTTGGTTACGGACAATGTGGAAACTTAATTCAAGATGTTGCAGCAATTCGTGCCTTAGAAGAACAAACAGAAGAATATTTAAGAAAATTTGGTTATGAAGATGTTTTGGTGACTACAGTATTTCATGAGTGGATGGGAGGATTCCCTGAAGATGAAGCAAAAGCATTTGGAGTTATTTCATTAGGTGCAACTACTGCCGCATTAGCAGGTGCAACTAAAGTAATAGTAAAAACACCACATGAAGCCATAGGAATTCCTACAAAAGAAGCAAATGCACAAGGAATAAAAGCTACTAAAATGGTACTTAATTTGCTTTCAGGACAAAGAATGCCAACAAGTAAAGAGCTTCAACTTGAAATAAACATCATAAAAGCTGAAACTAAATGCATGATGGATAAAATATTTGAAATAGGTTTAGGTGATTTTGCTGTAGGAACTGTAAAAGGTTTTGAAGCTGGCATAATAGATGTTCCATTTGCCCCATCTAAATATAATTATGGCAAAATGATGCCTGCAAGGGACAATAATGGAGCAGTGAGATATTTAATAACTGGAAATATTCCATTTACAAAAGAAATTCTTGATTTTAATAAAGAAAGATTAGAAGAAAGAGCAAGATTTGAAAAAAGAGAAATTAGTTTTAATATGACAGTTGATGATATTTACGCAGTAAGTAAAGGAAAGTTAATTGGAAGACCATAATAATAATAATAAAGCCTTCAAACTTTTTGTTTGGAGGCTTTTTGTAAATATATTTTTACTAATTATGACATCCATGCTCATGTTCATGGCATGAATCACCTGAGTCAACTAAAGATCCATCAAGATATTTAAGTACTACATTTTTAACATCACCTGAACATCCGCGTAAAACTTTTATTCCAGCGCTATTTAATACATTAACAGCACCTTCTCCCATATTGCCTGCAAGCATAACTTTTACATTCATTTCTTTTAATGTTTGAGCTATGTTTGATTTGCATCCGCATCCAGTAGGTGATTTAAGAGTTTCTTGTGCTACGATTTCTTTATTATCGTTAATAGTGAATAAAGTATAATATTCACAGTGACCAAAGTGATCATCAATAACATTTTGACGTGTTGGTAATGCAATTTTCATGCTTGTTCCTCCATAAATTTGAAATTATTTTATATAATAAATGACATATGTCATTTATTATTAATTATATATAAATAAATGACATATGTCAAATTAAATTTAACATATAAAATAAACATTGACTAAATTTATAGAATCAGTATAATTAATTTAATGCCTTTTATATTTTTATAATTGAGTAAATTGAGGTGAAAAATTATGCCTAGACCTAGAAAATGGAGGAAGGTTTGTTGTCTTCCTGACAGTAGCAGTTTTGGCCCTTTGGATTCACAAATAAAGGATGATTTTTTTGTAATTATGTCCGTTGATGAATATGAAACCATTAGGCTCATTGATCTTGAAGGACGTTCACAGGAAGAATGTGCTATTCAGATGAATGTGGCAAGAACTACTGTTCAAGGTATTTATAGTGATGCAAGAAAAAAGATTGCAGAATCCTTAGTTAACGGGAAAGTATTAAGGATTGAAGGCGGAGATTACAAGCTTTGTGAAGGTGATGAAAAGTGCTGTAATGGCAGTAGCTGCAATAGACAAAGAATTTTTAATGAATTTATAAATAATAAGGAAAGTGAAACTAAATAATCACTAAAATAAGTCAAGCGCATGCTTGATTTTTTTGTTAATTATATTAGTCGATACTGTGATAACTTTATACGTTTTTTGTAAATCCAAGTGTATATAATTTTAAACTAAGCAAATTCTAACTATGTAATAGAAAATAGAAAGGAAACTGCTTATGAATATTTCATTTGAAACTTTGCGTAATGAGTTAATTGGAAAAGAGTATAAGTTTGATACACCATATGGTGAAAGAAAGTTGACATACGCAGATTTTACTGCGTCGGGAAAAGCGCTCAATTTTATAGAAAAATATTTACTTGACATTCAAAAATGTTATTCAAATACTCATACAGAAGATGACATGACTGGAGAAGTCATGACTAATATTTTACATAAATCTGAAAAAAACATAAAAAAACAATTAAATGCAGAAGAAAATTGTTTTATTATACCTGCAGGTAATGGTGCTACAGGAGCTATAGAGTGTTTTTCAAAAATAATAGGCGTATATATTCCTCCTGCAACAAAAATTAGGATAAACAACATAATAAAGCATTATAAAAACATAAACAAACATTTAAATGAAATTATCTCAGAATCTGATGACTCCTTACAAAATATTCCTGTAATATTTATTGGACCTTACGAACATCATTCAAATATCCTCATTTGGAAGGAAGGAATTGCTGAAGTAGTTGAAATAAATCTTACTAAAGATGGTACTATTGATTTAAATGATTTAAAATTTAAAGTATCTCGGGATAAATATAAAAACAGATTAAAAATAGGTTCGATTTCTGCAGCTTCAAACGTTACAGGTGTGCTTACACCTGTATATGATGTGGCAAAAATATTACACGAAAATAACGCTTTAGCATGTTTTGATTTTGCTGCTTGTGCACCATATGTTGAAATTAATATGAACAAAAGTGAAAAAGAATATTTTGATGC
>JARBUP010000167.1 GCA_029239575.1 Bacillota bacterium | reverse complement strand
AAAAAAATTAATAATGAATGCAAAACAATTATTGATATTAGATTACATAGAATTAATAATGTCATGTCTAAATTAGGACAAAAAGAAAATACATATACGAATAATAGTAAACACAGCAATATAAAAAGTAATATACTATCGAAAAAAATTTAAATATATTTTAGTTTGGAGAGAAATTATGCTCAGGTCTACTTTTTTAGGATATAAAGCTGCCAGCAGCGCTTTGAGAGTTAATCAGAACGCTTTAGATGTTGTTGGTCAAAATATTTCAAATGTAAATACTAAAGGATATACAAGGCAAAGTTTAGATGTAAATTCTGTTTCTTTCTCAAACAGTAACATTAAGTTTGGTTTTGATGGCGTAGTTATAGGTCAAGGCGTTGGAGCTTCTGGTATAACTCAATATAGAGATGCTTTTCTTGATTTGCGATATAGAACTGAATCTGCAAAAGTAGGTAGCGAAAATGTACAACTTGAAGCATTAAACGATTTAGAATATGTTTTTGATGAAATAAGTACTGAAGGATTGGATGCACAGTTTTCAGATTTAACTGAACAACTTCAATCTTTAACATCAAGCCCATCTGATCCTGTTATTGAAGGGGTTGTAAGAACATCAGCATCCATGCTTTGTCAAATGTTAAATGATTATTCTAAACAAATAAATACTATAGAAAGTCAACAGTTAACATATCTTCAAGATGGTGCAATTGAAAAAACTAATCAACTTCTTGAAAATATATCTGTTTTAAATAAACAAATTAAAGAAAATAATATAAGCGGTAATGATGCTTTAGAATTAAATGATGAAAGAAATATGTTAATTGATGAGCTTTCATCATATTTAGATATAGATATAGTTTTGACCACTCAATCAATAGGTGGGGGTAGAAGTGTAGATTTGTTATCAATAAATTTAAGTGATACGGGAATTAAATTAGTTAATGATGATGAATTTGCATCTTTAAATGTAACAACAGGAAATACTTATGGTGTTGGAATTAACTTAGAAAAGTCAATAGATAGTACAGCAGTTAACTCTGATTTAACAGATGTTATTAAAGTTGGTCAGTTAGGTGGTTATTTAAATTTTTTAAACGGTAATGGAGAATTTGATTTAACAGGCAAATTTGAAAATAAAGGTATTTTATATTATGAAAATATGCTTAATACATTAGCAAGTAAATTTGCTGAAGAAATGAATGAAGCAAATAAAAACTTATCTGTAGATACAAATGGCAATCCGCTTAAGTCAGATGGAATAACTATTGCAACGGACTCAAAAGATTATGTTTATAAAGATAAACCTCTTTTTGAATCTCGAAATGGTGGTATAATTACAGCGCAAAATATTAAAATATCTGATGATTGGTCAAATGCAAGTTCATCTTACATAACAAATACTAAAAAGCCTAATGTTGCTGGTGATGATTCAGGTGCTACGGATAATATTTTAAAAATGATATCATTATTTCAATCTGGTTCAGGTACTATGAATTTTAAATTTGATAAAAATACAGCTGATGTTAATGACGATAAAATATTATTTAAAGGTACAATGCAGGAGTTTTTTACATTTACATCAACAAGGTTAAGTTTGGAAATAGAAGATGTTAAAAACTCTTATGATACTTATTCACAAACACAATATGAAATTGATTATCAAAGAAATAGTTTGTCTTCAGTTGATTTAGATGAAGAAGGCGTAAATTTGTTAACTTATCAAAAGGCATATAGCGCTGCAGCTAAACTTATGACTACATTGGATGAAATGCTTGATACTCTCATAAATCGTATGTGAGTATAGGAGGAAATATGAGAATTACAACGGGCATGATGAAAAATAATTATTTAAAAAATCTTGACCATTCTGCAAATAAATTAAATTATCTCAATGAGAAAGTATCATCTGGTAGGAAATTTTTTAAAGCATCAGAGGATACAGTAGGTGCAATTAAGGCGTATAAATTGAGACGTGAATTTAAAAGTACCGAAATGTATGATACTAATATAAGCAACGTGGATTCGTTTCTAACAGTAGCTGAAAGTAATCTTACTGATATTAACAATAGTTTACAAAGGGTATATACTTCATATTTGCAAGGTGTTAATGGAACTATGACAGCTGATGATAGGGAAATTATTGCTACTGAAATGGATACATTACAAGATTCTATTTTAGCAGCATTAAATGCTAAGTTTGAAGATAGATATGTTTTTGGTGGAAAAAGTAAAAATGAACTTCCTTTTTCAGTAGACAATAGCGGTAATTTACTTTTTAAAGGTGTAAATGTAAATGATTCAACAGAATTAACAAAACTTCAAAAGCTGTCTAAAGAATCTATTAACATAGATTTAGGTTTAGGTATGACATTTAATAATGGTAGTTTAAATAATGACACTGTTTTTGATATGTCAATGGCAGGAATTAAATTTATGGGATTTGGTACTGATGATGGCACTGTAAATGGTATACCTAATAATATTTACTCTTTAATAGGAGAAATAAAAGAAGAACTTAGGAAAACAGATTTTTCAAATGATGATGCAAGTAAATATATTAAAGCTTTTGAAAAGCAAAAATCACAAGTTATAGTTGCCATAACTGATATAGGTTCTAAGGCAAATTATTTAGATTTTCTCAAAACTCGTAATGAAGATTATCAATTTAATTTAAATGAAAAAATTTCAAATGTTGAGTATGTTGACTCAGCTGAAGCAATAATGGATTTTAAAATGCAGGAATACTCATATAATTCTGCTTTAGCAATGGGAAATAAAATATTACAAAATAGTTTTATAGACTTTATGAAATAATATTTTTAGGGAGTGTTTATGATAAAACCACTTTTAGAAATGAAAAGCATACCTATGTCAATAGAATATAAAATAAATAATGCACATTATGAAATTGTAAATGTAAATGTTCCTGTAGAAATAACTCAAAATGACAATGGGTACCAATTAAAAATGGAGCCTACTAAATTAAATTTAGATACAGTTGAAATTAATAATAATGCTGTTTTATCAGTTGGAAATATACTTAAAAATGATAAGACTGCTTTATATGAAGTGTCATCGAGTAATGAAGATAAAGGTAACATTATATTGGATATTAAAATTTTAAATAGTGCATCTTCTAAAATTGCATTTAGAAAATTTGAAAGTGATGTTAATTTTAATTTTAAATCTTATCAACCGCAAGATATTTCAATAAAATATGATTTTAATAATTTTAATTTAAACAATAGTAATAATTCACAATTTAAATTTATCCCTGGGAATATAGAATTTATAATTAAGGAATATCCAAGAATTGAAATTAAATATTTAGGTGATCCAATTTATGTACCAGAAAGTGCTAATCCAAATTATAAACCAATCGATAAATTAATATAAATTTTAAAAAATCCCCTATAAATTAATTTTTTTATAAATAAATATATTAAAAATTTTATTTATTTTTTCAAATATTTGTATTAATATTTAATTAAATACATTCTAATTCTTGAAAAATATATATACGAAGATATGCATAAAAAATATACATTTAAAAAATTACAAAAATAACGTAAATTTTGACATAATTTGTCGAATTTGCTTTACTTTTGTTTTTTTTTGTTATATAATCAAAAAAGCTTAGAAAAGTACGTTGATATTAATTATATAGAAAATAGTAAAGCCATCGAAAGGTGGTGACACAAAGCTATAGGGCCTAAAGAATTTTTTTCTATGGTTGCCAGTTCCCGAAATATGATTGTAATGAAGTATATATTTTTGTTTTATATGAATATATTTTTGTCTATCTAATAGAGGAATGCAGCCATATGTAATATATGGTTATTTTTGTACCTTTTTGTGCAAAAAATGGAGGATATAATGAATTTTAGTTTGTTAAATAAAAGTTTAGATGGTTTGTGGCTTAGACAACAAATAACTATGGATAACATAGCAAATTATTCAACCCCAGATTATAAAAGCAAGTTCGTAGATTTTGAAAGTCAACTTAAAAGCAAAATTAAATCTATTTCTGATGGTAATTTAAAAAGTTATGAAATAGATGAGCAAATAGATGACAGTAATATCATTATAGGTGAAAACGATAATCAAACTCTTCGTTTAGACGGAAATAATGTAGATTTAGAAAAAGAAAACCTTAATTTAGCAAAAACACAGATACAATATATGTACACAATAACAGAATTAAACTCATACTTTTCAAAACTTAGGTCAGTTATTTCAGAAGGTAAAAAATAAAGGAGGCTTTGCATGTTAGATTCATTAAATATTAGTGCTTCTGGACTTACGGCTCAGAGGTTTCGCATGGATATTATATCTGAAAATATAGCTAATATCGATACTACACGGACAGAGAGCGGTGGACCTTACAAAAGAAAAATGGTTGTATTTACATCTAAAGGTCAAAGTAATTTTAAAGATATTTTAGTTAATAATTTAAAAGAGCATGAAATTAATGGTGGTGTAGAAGTGTCACAAATCATGGACGATGAAAGCGAATTTAAGCTTGTATATGACCCGGAACATCCTGATGCAGATAATAATGGATATGTTAGTATGCCAAATGTAGATACATTAAAGGAAACAGTGGACATGATGGAAGCATATAGAGCATATCAAGCTAATATAACAGCTTTGAACACAGCAAAACAAATGGCTGTTAAAGCATTAGAAATAGGGAGGTAATAATGTCACAATCAATTAATGGGTTAAATCAATTAAGTAAATTAAATATAAATAAAATAGAAAGTAAAATTGAAAATACTGATAATTTATCATTTAAATCTATTTTTGAAAATGCAGTAAATGATTACGTTCAAGCTGAAAATAAAGTTGATGAAGATATATATAAACTAACAACTGGTGAAAGCGACGATTTACATAATTTAATGATTAATACACAAAAGTCAGAATTATCTTTAGATTTACTTTTGCAATTGAGAAATAAGGCAATTGATGCATATAATGAGGTTCTTCGTATAAATGTTTAGTTTTTTAATTATGAATTTTAAACCGTTTAGGAGATTTAAATGAATGATCAAATTAAGAATATATTAAAAAGTATAACTGATTTTTGGAGTAATTTAAGCCAAAAAACAAAAAAACTTCTCGTTGGCGGTTTAGTCGGTTTAGTTATTATTTCATTAATAATAACTTTTATTTTAAATAATAAATCTTATGTAGTTTTATTTAAAGACATCAATGAAGAAGAAACTGTTGAAGTAATGCAGCAACTTCAGGAAAATAATGTTGATTATAAATATGAAAATGACGGTACAATTTTAATACCTGAGGAGCAAGAAAGTACTTTACGAATGCAACTTGCAGAAGCTGGACATCCTCGTTCAGGATCTAATTATGATATATTCACACAAAATATTGATTTTATGACTACTGATTATGAAAAGAGAAAGTATGAGATTTTTCAACTTCAAGAGAGAATGCAAGATTCTATAAAAACAATAGACGGAATTGAAGATGTTTTAGTAACAATCAATGTACCGGAAGAAAAATCATTTGCATGGGAAACTGCGCAGGAAGAAGCATCAGCGAGCATTAAATTAAATTTAAGAGCTGGAGCATCTATTACACCTTCACAAACAAGTGGAATAGTTCAACTTGTAGCAAAGAGCGTTGAAGGATTAAAGGAAGAAAATATTGCAATTATAGATTCAAATGGTAATAGTTTAGCTGCAAGTGATGACATGTTAAAAACTGATGCTATTAAATTAAAACTACAAGTTGAAAAAGAATTTGAACAAGAAATTGAAGAACGTGTAAAAACATTTTTAATAACTATGTATGGTCCGAATAATGTTCAAGTATCCGCAAAAGGTACTATTAATTTCGATAAGAAAATAAGTGAAATGCTTAAATATATTCCAGAAGAAAAAACAAATACAGGTGTTATAAGCGAATCACAAACAGATAAAGAAGTAACAGGACCAGAAGATGCAGTTGGTGGAATTATTGGTGCTGAGACAAATGCTGA
Organism: Bacillota bacterium; assembly: GCA_029239575.1. Taxonomy (GTDB): domain Bacteria; phylum Bacillota; class Clostridia; order Tissierellales; family Sedimentibacteraceae; genus Sedimentibacter. The sequence goes on along the minus strand of JARBUP010000167.1, from coordinate 312 downwards.
AGTTTCAACTTATCCTGGGGTTACAGTCAAGGGCGATGAAATTTATGTAAAAGATTCAAATACCATTAATTATTTAGTAAGTCAGTTAAAAGAACAAGTTGAACATAATCCAGGAAGTGTTGAAAATTTAACTGTAGCAGTTGTAATAAATAAATTAGGGATGTCGGATGAAGAAAAAAATAATGTAAAAGAATTAGTTGCAAATGCTGCAGGTGTAGATAAAAATAAAATTGCTCTTCAAAATATGACTTTCTATGATTCGGAAAATCCAGAAGGTTCCCCAGTAGCTGTACAGGATCCAATGGAATCAGA
>JARBUP010000166.1 GCA_029239575.1 Bacillota bacterium | reverse complement strand
CCAGATTTAACTAATCCAAATGGTTGATTACCCGTTCCCATTATTATAGCTCCCTGTAAATCATTACCATAAATAGTGATATACTGTCTTAATAAATATGAACCCATGCTGTGACCTAAAATAAAATATGGAATATGAGGATATTCATTTTTTATTATATTTTTTAATTTATTAATATCTTGTAGAACTGTCTTATTTCCATCACTCTCGCAAAAATAGCCTCTACATTCTTCATTTAAAACAGAATCGCCATGTCCTAAATGATCATTACCAACAACAAGTATTCCTTTTTCAGCCATATAGCACGCAAAATCATCATACCTTTTAATATGTTCTAACATACCATGTGAAATTTGAAGCACTGCTTTAATTTTTACGGCTTTTGGTGTCCATTTTAAATAATGAATTTTTGTTTTATTATCTGCTGAATCATAAAAAAATTCTTGTTTTTCTATCATATTAACTCCCGCTTCTTATAGAATTTTAGAATATGTACTTATTATTCTTATATTTTTCTTTTATATTTTATTTAAAAAGTTTCCAACATCTAATATTACATTTTTCGATGATTCACTCAATAGAATTAAATGCCCACCCTTATCATAAAATTTAATTTCCTTCATAGTTGAGCATATATTATTATAAATATACAATGCACTTTTATTTCTTACAGTATCATCATCCATTGCTTGAATAACTAAAAATGGATGTTTTATTTCTTTAAACAATGGTTTTGTCTTTTTCAAAATTTTATGAAAATTAAACAAAGCAATTGGCGGAGAATTTCTGTTTGCTCTTAAATATCTATTAAAATTATTTAAATTCCTGTTTTTAATATCATTTACTAAATTTATAAAAACTCTTTTTATATCCCAAAAATAAATTGGAGTATTTATTGTAACTATGGCTTTTATATCATATTTTAATGAGAGATTTGTTGCAATTAAACCACCCATAGAAAATCCTATTATAACTACTTCGCTATTTTGTTCTAATAATTTTATTAATTCTATTTCTGCTGAATTAATCCAATCTTCATAAGTTGCTTTTTTCATGTCCTGTCTTTTGCCAGTATGTCCTTTTAATTTTGGACATGAAACATCATAGCCAGTATCATTTAAAAATAATGCTAATGATTCAACTTCATGTAACCCACCCCCAAAACCATGTATTACAAGACAACCCATTTTTTTATTCTGCATACTATCACCTGCATCATATATTTAGTAGTTTTAATTCATCATTTTATATTTAAATTATTATATCATAAAGCAAGACGTAAGTCTTGCATCACAACGATTCAATAAAAATACTGAAAACAAAGACGTCAGTCTTTGTTTTAGTATTTTTATTATATCATACACTAATATAATTTCAATATTGTCAAGATGCTAATTTTCAACAATTAATTTTTAATGTTCAATTTATTATAAAAATGTTTAAAGAAATATATAGGGGGTATATTTATAGTACAATATAACTTTACTAAATTTCTTTTAAATTTAGCAAGGCTAATGTTGAATATGTTGGCGACGAATGAGGTGATTCCAACAGGTATAAAACTTGAAAATCAAAATAAATAGCACCCAGTTTTTGAAGTTATAAAAATTGGGTGCTATTTTATTTATTAATTTTTTTTATTAATTAACTATTTTTTCTCCATTATAAATTTCACCATCTGCATCAGGTAAAATCCCATACCTTTTTGTCCACAAAGTTTTATATTTTATAGCTTGTGCATGAATGTTGTCAGTATTTTCCGGTAATGTTTTAATTATTTTTGCTGGAATTCCAGCTACCATAGAAAATGGTGGAATTACTTCATTAGCTTTAATTAAAGCTCCAGCAGCAATAATACTTCCTTTTCCTATTACTGCTCCTTCCAGAACAATAGCTCCCATCCCTATTAAACAATGATCTTCTATAATGCATCCATGAATTATTGCCCCATGACCTACTGTAACATAATCACCTATTACTGTAGAATAATTATCTGTTACATGAACAACGGAATTGTCCTGAATATTGCAATAGCTTCCTATTGTAATTGAATTAACATCACCTCTTACTACAGTGTTGTACCAAACACTTGAGTATATCTCCATTGTTACTTTACCTATTACAAAAGCACCATCTGCTATATATGATTTGTCATGTAATGTGGGCAATATGCCTTCAAATTCCTTTATCATAAATTACCTCTCATTTATTTATATTATATATTGTTTATATCATTAATCTTTGTTACTTTCAAGATATTATTAAAAATTAGTTAATTTTCATTTAGTTAATATTAGAAATTATACATCATATAATATTAATATAAAACATTTTTATAAAGGAGGATTATTATGTTTAAACGATTTACAAATGGGTGTGTACGAGTTATGAGTAAATACCTGCCAGATGCATTTATTTTTGCAATTGTACTTACAATTATTACATTTATTGGTGGCATAGCATTAACAGGGCAATCTCCGTTCCAAATGATACTGCATTGGGCTGGTCCAAAAGGATTTTTCGGATTATTAACATTTACTATGCAAATGGTTTTAGTTTTAGTTCTTGGAAGCGCTATGGCACAAGCTCCAGTATTTAAAAGGCTTCTTCGAAAAATAGCTAAAGCTGCTAAAACACCTGTAAGAGGTATAATGATTACTGCTTTTGTATCAGTAATCGCATGCTGGATTAACTGGGGATTTGGTTTAGTAATTGGTGCTTTATTAGCAAGAGAAATAGCACGAGAAGTAAAAGGTATCGACTATAGGCTATTAATAGCATCTGCCTATTCAGGTTTTGTTGTATGGCATGGAGGTATATCTGGATCAATTCCTTTACAAATTGCAAATCCTGGTGCACTTGCTACAGTTGCACCAAATGTATTTGATAAAACATTTACTATTCCAACAAGTTTAACAATTTTTTCACCTATGAACTTATTTATTTCAGGTATAATAATATTTGGTTTGCCTTTTGTTTGTAAAGCAATGATTCCAGATGAAGAACATACAATTGAAGTAGATCCAATAAAATTAGTAGAACTTGAAACTCCAGTAGAAGATCCAAGTACATTTTCACCTGCTGATAAAATGGAACGCAGCAGAATATTATGGATTATTGCATTAGTAATGGGTTTTTCATACATACTATATAATTTTACAAAAGTAGGTATTAATTTAAGCCTTGACTTTGTAAACTTTATTTTCTTGTTTGTTGGTGTATTGCTACATGGAACTTTAAGAAAATATATTGATGCAATAAATGAAGCTGCTAAAGCAGCTGGAGGAATTATATTACAATTCCCATTTTATGCTGGTATCATGGGTATGATGACTGGTGCTAATTTAGAAACAGGTATATCTTTAGCTGGTGTAATAGCAAATGCTTTTGTAAGCATTTCTAACCAAACTACTTTTCCGTTGTTTTCATTCTGGAGTGCAGGTATTATAAACATGTTCGTTCCATCAGGCGGTGGACAATGGGCTGTTCAAGCACCTATTATGATGAATGCTGGTCATGCCATAGGTGTGGACCCAGCCAAAACAGCAATGGCTATTGCTTGGGGTGATGCATGGACTAACATGATACAACCATTCTGGGCTTTACCAGCACTTTCAATTGCAGGATTAAGTGCAAAAGATATAATGGGTTACTGTGTAATAACATTGTTGTTTAGCGGTATAGTAATATCAGCTGGTTTCTTAATATTCTAACATTATATTTATAATATGAATAAAGCATTCTGTTTAAATATATAACAGTATGATTTATTTTCTAAATTTATAATTTGTTAATTTTTTTTCAAAATAGTATTTACAATTAATATTATTTTAGTTATAATGTTATCACGATGAGTTGTTGAGATTTTTCTTGCAACAAATCCTTAAAAAGAATACTGCACTGACACTAAAGGTTATTAAAATAATTCTAAGGTAAAAGAGGCTTATGAAAAAACAGACATCATTCTGCGCCTTTTTAGTGCGCAGATTTTTTTATGCCCTAACCCCATGTGTTTGACCGTAGGGAAGAACAAATGGATGGTAGGTCAAACGCAACGATTATGATTTACCCAATTTCTTCGACCGTAAGGTAGAAAGAAATTGTAGGTAATTCAAACGCAATGAGCACCAAATTTATGTGAGCGAGAGCGAGCGAATAAATTTGTGTTGCGAAACTGAGCTTCCCAATTTATGCGACCGTATGGAGCAAATAAATTGGTGAATGAGACTGCGCTTAAATTTATTAAACTAATTTGAAAGGACTAACATGGAAACGAGAGTTGCATTAATAGGTATTATTGTTGAAAATACTGAATCTGTAGAAAAAATTAATGATTTATTACATAAAAACAACAAATATATAATTGGACGTATGGGTATTCCCTACACTAAAAAAAGTATATCCATAATTAGCATTGTTGTTGATGCACCATCGGATGTAATAAGCGCATTATCAGGCAAATTAGGAATGCTTCCTGGAGTTAGCACAAAAACAATTTATTCTAAAGTTCCAGATACAAAAGAGGTTAATTCATGAAAAATTTAATAGATAAACTAGAAAAAAATCAAATATTAACAAAAGAAGAATTTATATATTTAATTGACAACCGCAGCCCTGAAATAAGTGATTATTTATTTGAAAAAGCAAGATCAATTAGACATAAATATTATAATAAAGATGTTTATATAAGAGGTTTAATTGAGTTTTCAAATTATTGTAAAAATGATTGTTATTATTGTGGAATAAGAAAAAGTAATAAAAATGCATCAAGATACAGATTAACAAAAGAACAAATACTTGAATGTTGTAAAATTGGTTACGACCTGGGTTTTAGAACTTATGTACTCCAAGGAGGAGAAGATCCTTTTTTTACCGATGAGAAACTAATTGATATAATACGTGAAATAAAACAAAACTATCCTGAATGTGCAGTGACGCTATCGTTAGGTGAAAAATCAAATGAAAGTTATAAAGCTTATTTTGAAGCAGGTGCTGATAGATATCTTTTACGCCATGAGACAGCTACTGAAGAGCATTATAACAAACTTCACCCTAAAGAACTTTCACTATCAAATAGGAAGCAATGTTTAAGAAATTTAAAAGAAATCGGATATCAAGTTGGTACAGGATTCATGGTAAGTTCACCATATCAAACAACTGAAAATTTAGCAGATGATTTATTATTTATAAAAGACCTTAATCCTGAAATGGTTGGTATAGGACCATTTATCCCACACCATGATACTCCTTTTAAAGAATTTAAAGGAGATAATGGCGAATTAACTTTATTTATGATTGGAATTTTAAGACTAATGTTGCCAAGTGCATTAATTCCATCCACAACAGCATTAGGAACCATAGATCCTCAAGGAAGAGAAAAAGGTATTTTATCAGGTGCAAATGTAGTAATGCCAAATCTATCTCCAACAAATGTCAGGGATAAATATCTTTTATACGATAATAAAATATGTACTGGGGATGAAGCTGCAGAATGCAGATATTGTATGGAAAACAGAATGAAAAAAATTGGATATGATGTAGTTGTTTCAAGAGGAGATTTCAAACCCGAAACAAAATAAGAATAAAAAGTGAGGTAGTATAATGTATGACGTTAAATCTTTAAAAGCAGATGAATTTATAAATCATGAAGAAATTTTAGACACGCTTCAATATGCTGATCAAAATAAAAACAATATTGAATTAATTAATCAAATAATAGAAAAGGCAAAACAAAGAAAAGGATTAAGCCACAAAGAAGCTTTAGTTTTATTAGATTGTTCCATAGAAGAAAAAAATGAAGAAATATATAAACTTGCAGAACAAATAAAAAAAGATTTTTATGGCAACCGTATAGTTATGTTTGCTCCTTTATATCTTTCTAACTACTGTGTAAATGGATGTGTATATTGCCCATACCACAGCCAAAATAAAACTATTGCAAGAAAAAAACTTACTCAAGAAGATATTATAAAAGAAGTAATTGCTCTTCAAGATATGGGACATAAAAGATTAGCTCTTGAAGCAGGAGAAGATCCTCAGAACAATCCTATTGAATATATTCTTGATTGTATAAAAACCATTTATTCAATTAAACATAAAAACGGAGCTATAAGACGAGTTAATGTAAACATAGCTGCAACATCAGTAGAAAATTACAGAAAACTTAAAGAAGCAGAAATTGGAACATATATTTTATTCCAAGAAACATACCATAAGGAATCTTATGAAAAACTGCATCCAACAGGACCTAAACATAATTATTCATATCACACTGAAGCAATGGACAGAGCAATGGAAGGCGGTATTGATGATGTTGGTATCGGTGTATTGTTT
>JARBUP010000165.1 GCA_029239575.1 Bacillota bacterium | reverse complement strand
CCTCCTTTTGGTAGTGGTTACCCAAAGTATTGACAGGAATTTACGAGTTTTTTCATGCCCCGAAACTATTTACATTTCACAGAAAATGACCATGAATCTTAATATTAAGTTTATATTTGTAATAAGCAAGGTCTTTGACTTTGCCAAGTAATTCAACTGCTCTTTTGAGAGTATTATCTTTTGTCTCGCTTTCTCCCCTTTTAAAAACAATATATAGATCATCAACATACCTTATTATGTGCGAATCATGGAAACTTAGCTGCTTCATCAATGTATCTATCTCTAAATCAAGAAAACATAAATATAAGTAACCGATATAACCGGATACCACACAGCTATCAATTTGGGGAATACCACTCTTGTTGTTCATTAGATATTTAAAGAAAAACGTTATTTCTTCTATTGAACTGTCGCTAAATTTATATTTAGCTATATCAGTTGATTTTATCGATGCTTTTAGATTGTAAAGTAAGACCTCAATAGATAAATTGTCAAAATAATTTTGAAAATCCAGTCTTATAACAACATTATCCCTGTTTTCTATAACATCAACTAATTCTTTTCTAAATTTATTATATTCACTCCTATAATAAATATTTTTACCCTTAAATGATATTTGACCATTGTTATATTTTAAATTGCCACCATAAAAAGATCGAATTGTTTTAACTTTCTTGTAATAATTATGCATAAAGTCATCTGTCAACTTAACTAAATACAATCCTATTGAATTATGCACTAAATTTAATCCATAAGAAATAAATGAATAGTTTCTAAGGCCATAAATATTTTTGGGGAGAGCATATTTTTTTATAAAAAATTCGTTTTTCAAACCATAAAATATGTTATTACTAATTCTGTCACGAAAATATTTATCTTGAGAATACGCCCAACGTACGCGTTTTTTAATTTTACTAAAGTAATGAATGTTCAAAGTGGAAAAATTTTTATTTTTTGATATTAAATTTATCTTTTCTTCTTGCAATCTACAACTATCCTGCCACAATTCAAAATCTATAAAATGTCCTAACTGGGCTTCATTATATATCAAAATATCTCCTCCTTAGTAAATTAGTGTGTGTATTATGCCCAAGTTTTTATTCAGGACTAAATAAAATTATAATTTGATTTAATTCTTTAATTTCTTGATATATTTTAGTTTTTAGAGCTTCTTTACTTAACTCAATTATTGGTTTAATTTCTGGAGAGAGTGTTATCGTCAATATTGCTTGCTTTTCATCTAATGATATATTTTCAGTCTTTTTAGCAACAATATCCCCAACAACCTTTTCCCAAACCAAAGATAAATCAGCCACCGAAGGTAATTTTTCTTGTATTCCAAAACTTTTCAAATCAAACTGCCCTAATAACTCATTATCTTCCCTCTCAGCCTTAACATCCAACAAGAAATCCTTTGTTGCTTGCTTAATTTCTTCCTTTAACCTTTCGTAATCCATAGCGCTGTTATATCTAAGTCGAATTAACGGCAGTCCACTAGTCTGAAAAATAGTATTCTTTTTGATTGCATTTGTTTTTTGAGGTTCTCTATCTTGATACTCACTATCCTTTTCGTAAGAAATTATAGGGAAATAGGTAGTTGTATCAATAATTGCAAAATCTACATGCGCTTTAAAAAAATAGTCTAAGATATCAGAATCCAAATATTTTTTTATCTTTTCTACATCAATTATTGTTTTCAAATCCATATTTGGAAATACAAAATGTTGTGGAAATAATTCTGTTAATACGCGATATAAATTTATTTCTGACTCGTGATAAAATATTGGACGGTATAATTTATGAAGACTAGATCTTACAATTTGGCGTTCTAGTTTTGGATCAATATAATCTCTAACGAGTTCATATATAGTTTTATCCAGAACATATCCCTTTTTATCGTCGACAAGTACCATTTCGAGTTTAATCAATCTATTAAGCAGTTTAACAATGAAATTCTCGTTACTTATATCAACTGCTTCCATTACTTTTTTTCTATCTATTGGTATTTCATTTTCAAGCTTATAAATTGTAAATAGAATTCTTTTCTCTATCTTTTCGGTTTCCTTAAAATATAAATTTTTCATCTTTTGTGGTTTTTGTTTTATCTTATTAATTTCTTTTTGTACGATTTTTAAATTATCATTAATGTGACTATCATCAGGATCTTTAGACTTACCATCTTCTAGCAACGTTAAAGCTTCCTCGTATTTTTTTTCTTCAATGTATATTGAAGCTAGATTATTTAGAACAGCTGCCGAAGCCCCTTTTTTTGTTAAAATTGTTTTATATATATCTTTTGCATCTCGTAAAATTCCATTCATTTGAAGTGAGAGAGCTATTTCAAAAGGCAGCGAATCTACTATAAAATCTTGTTGTTCCTTTGTTAACCAATTTAGATAAATTTCAACTAAAATATCATATTTTTTATTTCTAAACAGTCCAATAACAATAGTATCTATTTCTTTTATAAAATGGTGTTTTTTTAATAAATCAGCCTTATAAACAACTTGTTTACATTCCCTGATAATTTTTCCATATATTGTAATTCCGATGTTACTAAATTCATCCTGAGAGTATATAAAAGTACTAGTCAAAAATTCCATTAAACTACTAATTAAACACCCCATCGAATTTGAATGAAACTCAACAACTTTTTTGGTTAAACTTTTAATTACGTTATCTAAAAATTCGATTTTCCTTTTTCTATCAATATTTTCATTAATTTGAAGTTGTACAAACTTTAGTAAGTTTTGATAGAATTTATCAAGCAATTTATAATCATTAGTTTTTTGGCATTTCTTAATCATACTCTCTATCTTGTTTCTATTATTTTCCTTGAAAATAACATATTGCATGCTTGTTTTTTTTAAGAAAAATATAGGAAATTGCACCAATAATTCATTTCTAATATCAGTGGACAAAGTTTTTGAAATCAATTTTATATATATTTCGATTAATATCTCGTGACATTCTTCTGGATCAAACCAGGTTCTTTTTGTATTGTTTATAATAAAAAATTGAAACAAAGTATAGTCTTTTTCATCAAATTTCAGGCTTTTGTATTTTGTTACAAAATAATTAGCAATAAGCTCTTGATAAAACAATTCCTTTATGCCCTTTGTAGCTTTTCCCAGTAAAAAGTCAATTAGCCTTGATATATTATATTCTTCAATTATATCTAATGATAAATCATATTCACCAACTTGATTACACAATATTAACAATCTTTCAAGTATCGAAACACCTAGATCGTTTTGAACATCAAAATTGGCTAAATGTTCTTTAACGTAAAAAAGTATGTCTTCTATATTAGGCTTTGCTAAAAATTTCTCTTCTACTCCTATTTCATTTATCGGAAATAACATGTCATAAATTTCTTGTAAAGTTTCCGGTTCTTTCTTTTTTTCCATGAAAAGAGGCCAATTTAATTCATCAAAGCTTTTCACATTTTTTGTCATTTTTTATTTTTCCTTTTGAATTATGGTTTCGATGCCTTTCGCCTTACAATGTAAACAAATAATCATGAATTGATTCCATTTTCATTAGATAATCACTGTTAATTCGGTGTTTATCTCTCATTTTTATTCCTTGTTTATGAAGATGTTCATCTAAAGTAGTTTCTTCTAGTCCAGTTTCGCGTTCTAATTTATTTAGATTGTTTAAATACGTAATATCAGCTTTTTGAATAGTTAATTGTTGTTTCCTCATACTTTCATCAAGAAAGTATTTTTTTACATTATTAAAAAAACTTATTCTATTATTTTCCAAAAACTTTCCTTGATTTAGATTAAATTTACTTACCCAATTTTTTTTGTACTGATTTAAATAACGACATATGGGATTTATACTTTTGTTTAAGATTACAAGATAAGTCTTATAATAATAATCTATACTTATTATTTCTCCATTTTCATCAGGAACTTTATTTAATAGCTTTTTCCATTCTTTGTTATAACTTTTTACTTTTTCTGAATTTCTCAAAGTAATAATTTTAAAATAGTCTAGAGTATATTTTTCCATTAATATTTTCTTCTTTGTCTCAAGTATATTGTAGGTAGCTAAATTTAACTTTTTATATGTCCCGTCTTTTAAGCAAGCTTCATAACCATTCGAATACGTAATTAAATTTTCCTTTTGCAATCGATTAAGTGCGCCTGAAAACTGTATTAGTAGCGTGTTTGAAAGCAAAAGATAATCATCAATAATTCCCTTATCATTAGCATTTAAAATATTATTTTTACTAATGTCCTTCGTAATTTTAATTACTATACCCTCATCAAATCTACCTTTTAATAAGTAATATACTTTTTGATTGATCACTCCAAGATAACGGGCTAATTGTGATAGTGATACATCATCGTTTTGTTGTAATGATAATAATGATTGTAAAATCAATATATCCATATTATGAGTATAAGGCTTCCAATTACCATTAGTCCTTCTATTGTCAGGACGTTCTGATATCTCAGTTTTTTCTCTACTCATTATATAGAAAATTTCTCTTCCCTGTTTTACTCTCCTAAAAAAATCAAAATGTTGTTTAATAGTAGTAATTAATGCGTCTTCTACATTAGTACTTGTAATTGTGCCATACCTATTAAAGTGACTTTTCTCTGTTTCATTACCATAACGTTCAACTGCTTCTTTTCTGGATAATTTCATAATTAATATATCTCCTGACTACTGTAATTTATATAGTTAATAGTTAACAAAATTTAATCATTAATAAACATAATCACTATATAAAAAAGATTAAAAATATATATAGTGATTATGTTTATTATTATATACAAATGTCCTTTATTTTCAAGTGTTTATCACTTGTTTGAACATAAAATGCAACGAATATCTGGAAAAGACCGTTCCGCCTTCGACGGAACTTCTTTGCCCTAGCTCCACTGGGACTTCTATAGCAGAGATTAATTATGATACTTACAACATATGATTCGCTTAATGAAAGCAATATTTTACTAAGCTTAATATCTAGGAAAACGCTGTCGAGCATTGTTCAACAAATTATTATGTTTCAGGGCATTTTCAATGTATAAAAACACCCCTATTATCGGTATCGGCAAATTATAGCGTAGTGTATTTTATCATGTGTTGATGATGACAATCTTGTCAGCTGAAGAACAGTTAGCAGGAAAATTATATGATCACGCAGTCCCAGCGAAGCGGACTGCGTGATGGCAGGAGCGAAGCGGGGCGCTCAGCCCGTCACCTCGAAGAGGTGACGATGCATTGACTTGAGATGTGTGGACTGAAAATTTCTCGCCATAATATATGCCTGTTCAGCAAGGAAAAAGCCCCTCCGTACTGAGTATCTTAAAAATACACTGTTAAAAAGATACATCGATTGTATAACAGTTTCCAAACAATTAGTTATTAGCAGACGTTACAACACAAGTACAGGTAAACTCTTGCCTGAAGCTGCCAAGCGAAGCGTATCTTGACAATGAGAAGTCCCACAGGTAGGCTTGCCCGTTAGCTAGCCCCGCTGCTTTTGGCGGGGCGCTGACGCCCCCTTGGGGGTCTGGGGGACAGAGGCTCGTTGTCAAGAGTGGTAGTGAAGGCAGAGTTCACCGATTAAAATTAGAAATTGCGTGTAACAAATTCATTTCAATCCCACCAACTTCTTGAATACCTTTTCATATAATCGAATAATTTTTTGTGTTCTTCCTCAAAAAGTTCGTCAGCTTCCTTTTGGCACTGATTAAATAGTTTTAACTGTGCATCGTCTGCACTCCATGAAATGGCATAATGTCCATGTTCATCTGGGCGATCATCAATATTCATAATTTCATTAGCATTAATATTTGGGTATTTTTCAAAGTAATCATGTTTGTTAAGAATTTCTTCGAGATAATTATTTTTCCATAACCTATATGCTAAATTTGATGCATATTCGATTTGTTCAGCAGTTTCTTCTGAGTCAGTTGAATGACCATCTCTCCTATGCATATTGGCCATATTTTGTAGTTTTTTCCATAATAGTTTATAAAGATACGCATCATCATAATCTCTATCTTGCCATATTACGGGAAACCATTTGAACAAATTTGATACTCCATTTTTTATTGAGTAATAAAATTTTAGCACACCTAATTCCCCCTTTTGACATTCTCTTTTAGATCAAGATTTTATGTGTACTCACTTCTATTGTTTAAACAGTCTGTTTAGATGTATGTACTGATTGGCTATCCACCTATTCTTAAAACAGAATAAGTGGAATATACCCCCGCCCTTAACAAAAAAATGAAGGCTTATTATTTCGTTTTGCCCTGACTAGCGTACTTTTACTAATACCAGTCATTTCTTCAACCTGAGTATATGAATTTGTTTCAAGCAACTGCATTGCATGATTAATCT
>JARBUP010000164.1 GCA_029239575.1 Bacillota bacterium | reverse complement strand
TGGGGATTTTGCAAGGGATTGCCAATAATGTATTAGTTTTTAAAGAAATTTAAAGTAACATATACAAAAAGTAAATTTTCAAATCATAGGAAAATTTATACCTTTGATTGACGACGACAAGTCAATTTTCGGATACAATATTAAAGGTTGGTGAAAGTATGAAAAGAAAAAAGATTTACCCATTTTTTATAGTAACAATTTTGATAATGAGCTTTATTGTAACTTATGATATTAATGAGAGAAACTCAAAAAACTTTGCATATGCAGATACTTCGGGGGAAGTCAGTAAAGCATATGTAGAACCAGTTGATCCAGGCCCTATTAAAGAAATCAAATATGATGTTGTTCAAGAAGGTTTGGATTATGAAACAAAAATTGTTCATAACGAAAATGAATTTGAAGGTTATGAACAAGTAGTTCAAGCTGGTTCAGCTGGAATGAAGAAATTAGTTTACCAAGAATTATATGAAGATGGAAAATTAATTTCTAAAGATTTGGCAGAAGAAATTGTCTACAAAGTTCCTGTAGACAAAATAGTTGAAGTTGGAACAAAACAAATGGTGGTTACAACATCTCGTGGAGGATTTAGATATTCTCAAGAAATGGATTTTGTAGCATCAGCATATGATTTGTCCTTCGCAAGCACAGGCAAGAATCCCGGTGATGCAGGTTATGGTATCACAGCATCTGGCACAAAAGCTCAGCCAGGTACAGTTGCAGTAGACCCTAGTGTAATACCTCTTGGTACGAAGCTTTACATAGCTTCAACAGATGGCAGTCCTGACTATGGTTTCGCAACAGCTTTAGACACGGGTGGAGCGATTAAAGGCAATAGAATAGATTTATTTATGGAAGATGGCGTAAAAGCCAACAACTTTGGGATAAGACACGTAAAAATTTATATTTTAGATTAAAATCTATTCCCTAAAAACTAATATTATTAAGTTAAATAAAAATTGCCCATATTTATATGAGGCAATTTTTATTTGCTAAAAAATATTTATGTATTAATTGTAATAATTAAATTTTTATTTTGAATAATAAATATATGCAAATTGAAAAAAATGTTGTATATTAATATTGATATATTATTACTAAGGAGGCAAATAAATAATGAATGAGCCATTATTTATTGGTATTTCAGGAGGAAGCGGATCAGGTAAAACTACAATAGTTAGAAGAATTTATAAAGAGGTTCCTGAAAGAAGTATTGCAATTATAGAGCATGATGCATATTACAAAGACCAAAGCAACATTACATATGAAGAAAGATGCAAAACTAATTATGACCATCCCTTTGCCTTTGACACTGATTTATTTGTTGAGCATATAAAAGAATTAAAAAAAGGAAACGTAATTCAAAAACCTATATATGATTATTCAATTCATAATAGAAAAAAAGAAACTATAAAGGTTGAACCAAAAGAAATTATTATAGTTGAAGGATTGCTTGTTTTTTATGAAGAGAGAATAAGGGATTTATTAGATATAAAAATATTTGTTGATACTGATGCTGACATAAGAATTTTAAGAAGAATAAACAGGGATATGAGGGATAGGGGAAGAAGCCTTGAATCCATAATGAATCAATATATGAGTACAGTAAGACCTGCCCATGAGCAATTTATAGAACCAACAAAAAAGTATGCAGATATAATTGTAACTGAAGGCGGCAATAATTTAGTTGCTGTTGATTTAATGGTTACAAAAATAAAATCATTATTATATAATAACAAACGAAAAGAAAATAAGAGAAGTTTTGTTTAAGGAGGCAAATTGATTAAAGAAATAATAGTAGTTGAAGGAAAATCTGATATATCAGCTGTTAAAAAAGCAGTTGATGCAGTAGTGATTTCAACTAGTGGCTTAGGAATTAATGACAAAATAATAAATAATATTAAAAAAGCCTCAAAAAATAGGGGAATAATAATTTTAACTGATCCAGATTATCCTGGAAAGAAAATTAGAAATATATTGACATCTGAAATAGAAAACTGCAAACATGCTTTTATTCCAAGGGATAAAGCAAATAAGAACGGTGATATTGGTGTGGAAAATGCATCGCCTGAACAAATAAGGGAAGCATTAAAAAATGCAAGAGCTGAAAATTCGGAAGAAAATCACGATTTTACAAATCATGATATGATATATTATGAACTTATAGGTAATGATAATGCTTCAAAACGAAGAGAAAAACTTGGTGATGAATTAGGTATTGGATATTGTAGCGCAAAACAGTTTTTAAAAAGGTTGAATAGCTTTAATATAAAAAGAGAAGAGTTAGAAGCTGCAATAATAAAATTAGATAAATTAGTATTAAAAGACAATGACAACGAAAATGAAAAGGAAACGTAATTAAATGGATGATTTAAAGTTATATTCGCCTAAGGTTATAAAAGATATTCTCGCAAAATATGGATTTAATTTTAGCAAAAGCCTTGGACAAAATTTTTTAATAGATGGTAATATTATAAATAAAATAGTTGATGTTGCAGATATAGATGAAAATACTGGAGTTATAGAAATAGGCCCTGGTTTTGGCACTTTAACTCAAGGTCTTTGTAATAAAGCTAAAAAAGTAGTTTCAATTGAAATTGATAAAAGTTTACAAGTTATTCATAAAGAAACTTTAAATTATGATAATATTAAAATAATATATGAAGATTTCATGAAAATAGATGTAGAAAAATTAATTGAAGAAGAATTTCAAGGTATGGAAGTTAAATTAGTTGCAAATCTTCCGTATTATATTACAACTCCTATAATTATGAAAATACTTGAAGAAAAAATAAAAATATCTAAAATTGTTGTTATGGTTCAAAAGGAAGTAGCTGAAAGGTTGGGCGCAAAACCTAATACAAAGGAATATGGTGCGATTACACTTGCAGTACAATACAGAGCTAATACAAATATAGCTATGATAGTACCATCAACAGTATTTATGCCAAGACCTAAAGTTGATTCAGCAGTTATTACATTAGATATTCTAAAACAACCACGAATAAAAGTAGAAGATGAAAAAATGCTGTTTTCAGTTGTAAAAGCATCTTTTGGTCAAAGAAGAAAAACTTTACTTAACAGTTTAAGCAATATATTAAAATGTCCAAAAGAACAAATAAATGAAGTTTTACAAAATGTAAATATTAGCCCAAGTGTAAGGGGAGAAACATTATCCTTAGATGAATTTGGCAAAATAGCTGATGAGTTAGTTAAAATAGAATATACTAAACAATAAAAAAATTGCTTGCGCAATTTTTTTTATTGTTTAGTTTTTATTTTTTTATCATAGTGAATATATAAGAAAGCATTTAAACATGATTGAATGTAAATAGAAGCAACTATAACAATTGTAAGAATTATATAATTAATTTTAATAAAAAATATTAAAATTAATACTATAACAAGTAATAGTGAAACTATGAAATTTGCTTTTGAAGAAGCTTTTTGTTTTACTTGGTTATCAAGAGATACATCAGTTTTTATGTTTTTCTCTATTTTTGAATTTTTATATTTTTTTAAAATATATTCTTCAGAAAATAATTTTGCAGAACCACCTATTACTATTACTGAAATTAGTATTAATAATCCAGGTATCCATCTGTTAGCTGCGCTATCAAGCATTTTTAAGCTAATGGTTAAAATCACAACCCCTAATGCTAATAATATGGTTATAAATAAATTCTTGTTTTTCATATTATGAATTCCTTTCATAAGTAGTTATATCGTAATTAACCTTATGATTGTATTATATATCAATTAAACGTATTTATCAATAATAGAATAATTCATAATTTAATATATAAAGCCGAGTAAAAACGCAAATAAATTATTTCTTTACAAATAAATTTTTTATGGTATTATAAATGAGAACAAAAAAATGGAGGACGAAAAATTGAAACATTTTTTCAAAGTGTTTTTCACTTCTCTTCTATGCTTTACATTGGTTATAGCAGGAGGATTATTTTTGTATAGCGAAGTTATGCAAAAGGGAAGTGCTGAAGCCACAGATATTTTTAATATGATAACGGGCAATAATAAAAGAATTAATGTTTTGTTATTAGGTCTTGAACATGAACGTTCGGACACTATAATGGTTGCAAGTTATAATACTAAAACTAAAACTGCAGATATAATTTCAATTCCAAGAGATACTTATGTGGATAGGGATGGTTTTGTAAATAGCGCAAACAATAAAATTAATTCTGTATATACAGCTGAAGGACTTGAAGGGTTAAAAGAAGTTATAAGAAAAATGACAGGTATTACTGTTGATAAATACGTTACGATTGATTATGACGGTGTTAGAGCTGCTGTAGATGCAGTTGGCGGTGTAGAAGTAGATGTGCCATTTCATATGAGATATACAGACCCGTATTCAGATCCACCTTTGGATATTGATATAGCGGAAGGCAGACAAATTATTAAAGGCGATCAAGCAATGGAATTTTTAAGGTTTAGAAAAACAAATTATAGGGGTTATACTGGTTATGCTGAAGGAGATTTAGGAAGAATTGAAGCTCAGCAACAATTTGTTAAATCAGCTATAAAAAAAGCTTTAAGTCTTAAACTTCCAAAAGTAATTTCAGAAGTATATCCTTATATAGATACTGATTTTTCTTTGTCTGAATCAACATCAGCAGCATTAAGCTCTGTTGGTATGTCATCTGAAGATATTAATTTCCATGTACTACCTGGAACAACTCAAACTAAAAATAATTTATCATTCTTTATTTCTAATTATGATGAAACTAAGGCGTTAGTGGACAGTATTTATGATGATACAAAGAAAACTGAAGAAAAAGCACAGGAGAATTAAATTAAGAGATAAATAAAAAAGTATTACCTCACTTTAGTGAGGTTTTATTTTTTGTTTATAATAATATTTTAAAGGATAATTTAAGTATTGAATTGTATAATCTGAAGGTTATAATGTTAATATATTTTATTGAGTTTAATTTAGTAATCAGTATTATATAAAGAAAGAGGGATATTAATGATAAAAATATTTAAAAGATTAAAGCCATTTTCCTTATCAATAATTGGAGTAATATTTTTTGTTTTGTTGCAATCATTATGTGATTTATACATACCAAAGTTGATGGCTGATATAGTTAATGATGGAATTTTAAATAACAATATTAATTATGTTTTAACAACGGGAATCAAAATGCTTTTATTTACATTTGGAATTATTTTGTTTGGAATAATAACTGGTTTTTTATCATCCATAATAACAGCAAAATTTTCTGCAGAGTTAAGAAGAGATATTTTTACTAAGGTTGAGAATTTTTCATTGGATGAATTTAATAAATTTGGTACATCATCAATGATTACAAGAACTACAAATGATGTAAATCAAATACAACAAGTTGTTTTAGTTATATTAAGAATGATGGTTATGGCTCCAATCATGGCAGTTGGTGGAACTATTATGGCAGTTAAAACTGATATAGGGCTTTCATGGGTTTTTGGCGTTTCTTTGCCTACTATTGTATTTATACTTGGAATAATTATATTATTTGCTGGAAAACTTTTTTCATCAATGCAATCAAAGCTTGATAGCCTTAATTTAGTAATGCGTGAAAACTTAACAGGTATGAGAGTTATAAGAGCTTTTGACAGAATAAATTATGAAATAAATAGATTTAAAATTTCTAATGATGATTTAACAGAAACTTCTATAAAAGCTAATAAAATAATGTCCATATTAATGCCTGGCATAATGTTAGTTTTAAATTTCACTACTATATTAATAGTATGGTTTGGAGCAAAACGAATAAATATAGGAGCTATGAAAGTTGGTTCTCTTATGGCATACACTCAATATGCTGCTATGATTTTATTTTCATTTGTAATGTTATCCATGTTATTTGTAATGATACCAAGGGCATTAGCTTCAGCAAAAAGAATAAATGAAATTTTAGAAACAGAACCATCTATAATAGATACCGATAAACCTGAAATTTTAAATTGCAATAATAGAGGCGAGTTAGAATTTAAGAATGTAACATTTGCATATGCAGGTGCTGAAGAAGCAGTTTTGAAAAATATTAATTTTAAAGCAAGTAAAGGCGAAGTGACAGCAATAGT
Source organism: Bacillota bacterium (assembly GCA_029239575.1). Lineage (GTDB taxonomy): Bacteria > Bacillota > Clostridia > Tissierellales > Sedimentibacteraceae > Sedimentibacter. Next base: position 334 of record JARBUP010000164.1, on the reverse strand, counting down.
TGGGGGTACGGGTTCTGGTAAATCCACTCTTATTAATTTAATACCAAGATTTTATGAAGTAACTGAAGGCGAAATAATGGTGGATGGAATTAATATAAAAAATATGATTCAACATGATCTTAGAAATAAAATAGGAATTGTACCACAAAAGGCTATATTATTTTCTGGAACTGTTAAAGAAAATATTAAATATGGAAAAGAAGATGCAACTGATGAAGAAATTAAATATGCAGCTGACATAGCATGTGCTTCAGAATTTATAAATGAAATGGAAGCAGGATTTGATACGGTTATTTCTCAAGGTGGTAAAAATATATCAGGAGGCCAAAAACAA
>JARBUP010000163.1 GCA_029239575.1 Bacillota bacterium | reverse complement strand
CCATCATTAAACATGGTTTTCTCACCAAAGATAACATCCTTGATTAGGAAATTACCAATTTCTAATCTCATTTTCATTCCTCCTTGTTAAATCATGACTAAGAATATAATTTAAATTAATAATCGTGATTAAGATTGATAATTTTTAACTTTATTAATCATGATTACTATTGTTAATTAATATACTAACATAATCATGATTAAATTGCAAACGGTATTTTTAAAAATTATAAAATATTTTTTTAACTTTTAGATGATTTATTAAAAAATGTTATATTTTCAATTACTTAATATATACACTTCTTAATTTCTTGTTGTAAACTTCTTCAAATCAAAAACTTAATACCTACTTATAAAATTTATCCTTATAAATCATCTTCCTGTAATAAAAAATTTATAATCTATTATTTTGATATTTTCTAAAAAATATGGTAATATACAATAAATATAAAATTGGTGGAAACTTATAATGAGAGAAAAACGTATATTAAGAACAATGACATATTTTATAAATGCTGCGGATGAATTAATCAATGAAATTGGTATAGAAAATGTAACCATAAGAAATGTAGCAAAAAGAGCCGGATATAACAGTGCAACCATATATAATTACTTTGAAAATTTGGATCACCTTATTTTCTTTGGTGCAATGAAAAATATAAAAGATTATGCACTTTCACTAAATCTTTATTTAGAAAATGCAGACAATGCTATGGATAGATTTTTAAAGGTATGGGAATGTTTCTGCAATTATGCTTATTTAAAGCCAAATATTTATAATGCTCTTTTCTTTCCAAAGCTGTCCAAGCATATGGAAGATTATGTTTCAGAGTTTTATTCCATATATCCTGAGGATTTAGGTATTCATCATGACACAATATCAACAATGTTATTAAAAGGGAATATTCACGACAGGGGTTTGACTACAGTTTTAGACTGTGTTAAAGAAGGATTTATAGAACCGCAAAATGCAGATAAATTAAATGATTTGACTCTTTTAGTATTTGAAGGAATGCTTATGAGAGTTTTAAGAGGTTCTATCACCTATGAAGATGCAAAAAATAATACAATGGATTATATGAAAGCTATTGTAAAATCATTTTTAATTAAAGATTATCTTTTTTATTATTAATTAACAACATAGCCTTAAATTGTTTCAGGTTTTATTTGAACTCTTGAGATATGAGCGCTCTGACTAAAAATTGGAATGAATTCGAATGTTTTGAATGCATCAAAATTATTTAAACATAAAAATAAACTATCAAAATATTATTTTTGATAGTTTATTAATTATTTAAATTATTATATTAACACTAATTATGCAATAATAATATTATTTTATATTTATACAAGCTCTATAAAACATTTATAAAACCTACAAATAATGGCACCAATGCAGTAACTGACAATGACAAAATAATTCCGCTTATAAATGAAATTATTACAACCTCATCATTAGTATTTTTAGTTATAATCGGTAAACCCGTATCCATACTTATTGCAGCACCTGCAGCAATTGTTTCCAAATAGCCAATATGTTTTGCAATAAATGGAATGCATATAAAAGCCATTAATTCTCTAAACACGTTTGACAAAAATGCTATTGCTCCAAGTTCAGAAGAAATAGGCGTAATAATTATAGCTGATAGTGTATACCATGATAGTCCAGAAGCAATAGCTAATGAAGCAAATACATCCATTTTAAATATAATACTACAAATAATTCCGCCAACTAAACTACCTATAACTGTTGCAGCAGGGACTATTAATATTTTAAAACCAACTGTTTTCAAGTTTTTAAGAGCACTCTTATTATTGCCTATATCAATTCCTACAAAAAACAATAGTGCACAAAGCCCAATATCAAGCATTAATCCTGTGTTTTCATAAACGCTTTCAGGCAATAAATACAGCCCAGACAAAATTCCAACTATTAATACAATCATAATTTTTTTAGTCATTTATGCCTCCAGCTATATTTTTATCTTTAATTATTTTTTTGCGTGCAATATGTACAAAAAAAACACTTAAGGATGCAGTTACAAAAGCAAATACAAAAGCTTTTAATCCAATTTGACCAATAGAAGATACAACTTGTTCATCCATTCCTACACGGATACCCATTATAAAAATTAAAACAAATAAAATCAAAGATTGTATCTTTGAAATTTTTCCCATGATATTATCATGTATAAAACCTTTAGAACTTAAAATCCATCCAAATGTAAGAAGTCCAAAATATAATAAAATTCTAAAACCCATAAGTCCTCCTGTTCTCCTCAGTAATATAATTAAAATTATTCTACCATTCTAACATAAACTTAATTATTAGTCCAAAAATAAATATGGATTGCGCTTAATGATTATAAACGCAATCCATATTTATTATATATTATATATCTTTAACATTCAATGCTCTAAAAGAATTTAATATAGCTAAAAATGCTACACCTACATCAGCAAAAACTGCCGCCCACATGGAAGCTAAACCAAATGCACTTAAAATTAAAACTAAAAATTTAATTCCAATAGCAAATACAGTATTTTGTTTTGCAATTCTCAAAGTTTTTTTAGAAATTTTTATTGCATCAGCTATTTTAGATGGTTCATCAGTCATTATTACTATATCTGCAGCTTCTATAGCCGCATCAGAACCTAAACCACCCATTGCAATACCAATATCTGCACGGGCTAAAACTGGTGCATCATTTATTCCATCACCTACAAATGCTAACTTACCCTTTGAAGATTTATGTTCAAATAATTCTTCTAATTTATTAACTTTATCTCCAGGCAGAAGTTCTGCATAAAAATCGTCTATATTTAATTCTTTAGCGACTTTTTCACCAACGAGCGCATTATCACCTGTTAGCATAACTGTCTGTTTTATATTTAATGATTTTAAACTACTTATTGCTTTAGCAGCATCTTCTTTTATTTCATCAGCTATTAAAATATATCCAGCATAAACATCATTTATAGCAACATGAACAACAGTTCCAAATAATTCCCCTTTGAAATAAGGAATATTATATTTTTCCATTAATTTATCATTTCCAGCTATAATCTTTTTACCATCAACTATTGCACTTACTCCATGCCCAGATATTTCTTCTACATTAGAAATAATTTCATTATTAATTTCTTTGTTAAATGCCCGTTTTAAAGAAGTGGATATTGGATGGTTTGAAAAACTTTCAGCATGAGCTGCAATCATCAATAATTCTTCTTTTGATATATTTATGTTATCTTCAACATAAACTTCCTGTACATTAAATACACCTTTTGTAAGAGTTCCTGTTTTATCAAAAACAACTATTTCAGTTTGAGCTAATGTTTCTAAATAATTGCCACCTTTTATTAATATCCCTTTTCTTGAAGCTCCTCCTAAGCCACCAAAGAAGCTTAGAGGAATTGAAATAACTAATGCACATGGACATGATACAACAAGGAAAGTTAATGCACGGTAAATCCAGTCACTAAATAATGCACCCTCTATTATTAATGGCGGTACTACAGCAAGAATTAAAGCAACTATTACAACAACAGGTGTATAATATCTTGCAAATTTTGTTATAAACTGTTCAGATTTAGATTTTTTACTGCTTGCATTTTCAACTAAATCAAGAATTTTACTCACCGTTGATTCTTCAAATTCTTTTGTAACTTTTGCAGTTATAACTCCATTTATGTTGATGCATCCGCTTAAAAGTTCATCGCCTACAGTTATGTCCCTTGGCAGAGATTCACCAGTTAAAGCAGTAGTATCTATAGTTGAACTTCCCTCCACTACAATTCCATCAAGAGGAATTTTTTCTCCTGGTTTAACAACTATAATATCTCCAACTTTTACATCATCAGGATCCATTACAATTATCTCATCATCTTTTTTCACATTAGCATAATCAGGTCTTATATCCATAAGACTTGCTATTGATTTTCTTGATTGACCAACAGCATAATCTTGGAATAGTTCCCCAACCTGATAAAAAAGCATAACAGCAACACCTTCTGAAAATTCTCCTACGAAAAAAGCACCAATGGAAGCAATCCCCATTAAAAAATTTTCATCAAAAACGTTTCCTCTTATTATATTTTTAATAGCCCTCATTACAACTTCGCCACCAACAATTATGTAACTTATAATAAACAAAATTATTGGTAAATAGCTAATATCTGTATCTATTATTAATGCAAGACCAAATAATATTGCGCCTATAACAATTTTTATGATTTCATTTTTCATAATGCACCTATGCCTTTTTAATTACAACATATGGCTCAATTTTTTTAATAATTTTTTCTGAAGCTACAATTATATCGTCCATTTTATTATCATCACCTTCAATTACTAATTTTGTTGTAATAAAATTAACGGTGGCACTTTTAACACCTTCTAATTCATTAATAGCTCTTTCCATTTTTGCTGCACAGTTTGCACAACCTAAACCCTCAAGTACATATTTCTTTTTCATAATATCCTCCAAAAACACAAAAATTTATTTTTCTCTAATATGTTCTAATCCTTTTTCAAAAATATCTTTAACATGATCATCTGAAAGAGAATAAAATACAACTTTACCTTCTTTTCTGAATTTTACTAAATTTGCTTGCTTTAAAGACCTAAGCTGATGCGATATGGCAGACTTTGTCATGTTCAATAAAACAGCTAAATCACAAACGCACATTTCGCTTTGATCAAGAGCCCACATAATTTTTACACGTGTTGAATCTCCTAATACTTTAAAAAAATCAGACAAATCAAAAATTACATCTTCAATTGGCATTTTTCTTTTAACTTCTTCAACCACGTCACCATGAATTACTTCGCAATCACAAATTATTTCTTCTTTAGCCAAATTTTCACCTTCTTTTATTTTTAGTCAAATAATTGAACAACCGTTCAACTGTTATATTAATATTATAGTTGAGCAACCACTCAACTGTCAAGATAAATTTTTTGGTGATTTGGGGAGGTCGGTTTTGCTGATTGGGGACGGACCCTTTTCTGCAAAAGCTCCGTCCCCAAATCACCAAGGGTCCGTCCCTAAATCACCCTTATTTGTTTAGCAATTCTATGAATTCTTGTTCTGTTATTATGTTTATTCCTAATTCTTTAGCTTTTTTGTTTTTAGATGAATTGGATAAGTTATCATTGTTTATTAAATAATTTGTTTTCGAAGTCACTGAACCTGTTACTTTTCCGCCATGTTCTTCTATTATTTCTTTTAATTCATCCCTGTTTTTAAAATGCTCAACTGAGCCTGTTATAACAAAATTAATATTTTCAAATATTTGTACAGCATTAGATTTTTCTACTTGTTCAAATTGAATTTCTTTTAAAACATCGCTTATAATTTCTTGTTTTTTTGGATCTTTGAAATATGCTACGTAAGACTCAGCCATTATATCTCCAATGCCGTTTATTTCTGTCAGCTGTTCAAATGTAGCATTTGAAATTTTATCCCAATCATAATTATAATATTTGCTAATTAATTTAGCTGTGGAAAGTCCAAAGTTAGGAATTCCTAAACTAAATAAAAACCTTGTTGTTGTAGTGTTTCTTGCTTTGTTCACAGAAGATATTAAATTATTAAAAGATTTTTCACCGAAACCTTCCATTTGAATTATTTCTTCTTTAAATTTTTCCACATGGAATATGTCCGCAAGTTCTTTTATCATTTTCTTTGCTATTAATTTTTCAATTGTAGCTTCTGACAAACCCTCTATATTCATAGCATCCCTGCTTACAAAATGAGTAAATAATTTAATTTGTTTTGCTAAGCATTCATCATTTGTGCAAAACAATGATTTTACATCATTTTCATTTTTAATTTTTGCTTCAGAACCACAAACTGGACAAAATTCAGGTATTTCAACACTTCCGCTTCTTGTAATATTATCTGATATTTGTGGAATAATCATATTTGCTTTATAAACACTTATGGTATCACCTATACCAAGTTGCAAATTTTCCATAATACTTAAATTATGAACGCTGGCTCTTGTAACTGTTGTTCCTTCAAGTTCAACAGGTTCAAAAATAGCTATTGGATTAATTAATCCAGTACGGGATGCACTCCATTCAATTTCCTTTAAAATAGTTTCTTTTATTTCATCTCGCCATTTAAATGCAATTGAATCTCTTGGAAACTTAGCTGTTACTCCTAAAGATTCTCCATAAGATATGTCGTCATATGTTAAAACTAAACCATCTGAAGGAAAATCATTTTCTGTGATATTATCTGAAAACCACTTTACAGTTTCTTCGATATTTGATGCGTTAACTTTTTTATATTCCACTACATCAAAGCCTTGATTTTTCATATAATTCATTTGAGTTATTCTTGAATTATCAAAACTCAAGTCATCTGCTTTAACAATTGAAAATGCAAAAAAATGAACATTGCGTTTTGCAGTTATTTCATT
>JARBUP010000162.1 GCA_029239575.1 Bacillota bacterium | reverse complement strand
GATTTATATATGCCTAAAACTAATGAAGATACCGAAAAATTATTTGCATTAATTGATAGAACATTATCAAAACTTAGTAGACATCAAGAAGATGATGCAGAAGAAAAGATCGGTTATAAGTATGTAAAAAAATCAAGCGGCATACATTGGGATTTAGTATATAGAAAAAGAGAGACTGAAATTGGTACCCGTAATAAGTATTTACAAAATAAATCTAAAGAAGCTAATATGGAAATCCCTTTAAATACGAAATTGTTTAGTATGATATTTGAAATCGAGCAAGGTAAAAGAAAATTGGGTTGGCACAATTTAGAGGAAATGAATGAGTATATAAATGAATTAGGATTTCAATTGCCATAAATATAATAAGTAACAAGGAGGCAAATATGAGTAAAATAGCTATTTTAGGAGCAGGTGCCATTGGAGGAATTGCAGGAGTATATATGGCTTTACATGGTGTAGAAGTATTGTTTATTGATAAAAATATTGATCATGTAAGAGCAATTAGAGAAAATGGTATAAAAGTGGATGGATGTAGAGGTGATTTTGGAGTAGGACCACAATTGGCAGTAACTCCAGATGAACTTAATGAAACATTGGGCATGGTTTTTATAGCATGCAAATCACAACACACAGAGGAAGCAGTTCACTCTATATATAAATGGCTGACAGATGAATCTGTAATAGTAAGTTTGCAAAACGGCATGAATGAACCTAAAATTGCAGCTATTGTGGGACAAAACAGAACAATGGGTGCATTGCCTGATTATGGCGGAGCGTATATAGAGCCGGGACATTTAGAATATGTTCACGAAGGTCCTGTTTATGTAGGTGAGTTAAATAATGAGATTACTGATCGAGCTAAAGAAGCAGGTCGATTGTTAGAATTTAATACTAAAAGTTATGTATATAGCAACATAATGGGTAGAATATGGGCAAAACAAGTGTATTCATCACAAGTAATTGTTAACAGCCTAACAGATCCAGCCGAAGGCAGAGTATTAAATACTGAAAGAGGACAAAGGGTAGCAGGTGCATGTGTTAGAGAAGCTTTAGAAGTTGCTGATGCAGAAGGCATCGAAATTCCAAAAGAAGGAGACTTTTTTGAACCTGATGTATATCGCGTGAAAACTAAAGAAGATACTCAAAGAATGTTAAATAAAATGAATCAGGCGGTTTCTATACTACAAGCTAACAAAACTGTAGAAGCTGCAGGTAAACATAAATTTGTAAAAAAAGGTTCGGGAATAAGTTGGGATATTTGCTTTAGAAAACGCAAATCAGAAACTTCTCATTTAACAGGTGCATTAATTGAAGATGCACATAGGTTGGGAGTCAAGGTTCCTTTAAATGAAAAATTGGTTAGTATTATATATGAAATAGAGGATGGAAAACGGGAATTAGGATGGCATAATGTAGAAGAACTCGAAGATTTAATTAAAAAACTTGGAGTAGAGCTACCTTAAGTAATATTAAAAATGGCTTAAAAAACATAATCTATCACATTAATTTAGTGATAGATTATGTTTAATATTTAAATTTTAAATTTAAATACGCAAAATAAAAAATTAAAAAAAAAACCGCTTTAGGGTTAATGGGAGATCTAATAAGTTATTAGTATCAATAAAACTGTTAAAATATAGAAAGAAGGATCAAAGATGGATAAACAAAAAATCGATATTATGGCTAAAAAGTTGATAAGCCATTCAATAACACTTCAAAAGGGAGAAAATCTTTTAATAGAAATGTTCGACGGTGGGAATGAATTAGCATGTGCTCTTATACAGGAAGCTCAAAAAATTGGATGCAATGTGTTTCTTACCATTAAGTCTAATCAGATGATAAGAAGTCTTTTAATGAATTGTACTGAGGAACAATTAAAAATAAATGCAGGATTTGAAGCTGAAAGAATGGATAAAATGGATGCTTATATAGCAATTAGAGGATCATATAATGACTTTGAATTCAACGATATACCTTCAGATAAAATGGAACTATATCAAAAATATTATATGAAACCTGTTCATATAGATCGTAGGGTGCCAAATACAAAATGGTGCGTAATGGGATATCCTTCTCCATCTTTTGCTCAAAAAGCAGGAATGAGTACTGAAGCTTTCGAGGAGTTCTATCTCAATGTGTGCGGACTTGAATACGATAAAATGGGATATGCAATGGATGAATTAGTGAAATTTATGAATAAAACTGATAAAGTTAGAATTGTTGCTAAAGATACAGATATTAGTTTTTCAATAAAAGGATATCCGGCTGTAAAATGTTTTGGAAAAAGAAATATGCCTGATGGTGAAGTATATGCAGCACCAGTTGTTGACTCAGCTAATGGGTATATAACATATAATGCACCATGTGAATATTTGGGTTTTGTATATGAAAATGTCAGATTTGAGTTTAAAGATGGTAAAATTATTAAAGCAACAGGAAATAATAATAGTAAAATTAATGAAGTTTTAGACACAGATTCAAATTCAAGATATTTAGGTGAATTTGCTATAGGAATAAATCCATGCATTAAAAAACCAATAACAAATACATTATTTGATGAAAAAATGTCTGGAAGCCTACATTTAACACCAGGAAATGCGTATACCGCAAGTAATAATGGAAATAAATCAGCCATACATTGGGATTTGATACAAATACATACTCAAGAATATGGAGGAGGGGAAATCTGGTTTGATGATATTTTAATCAGAAAAGACGGAATATTTGTAATTGATGAATTAAAATGTTTAAATCCAGAAAATTTAAAATAATTTGAGGTGGAAGTTAATTATAAATAATGAGGAGATAGGAATTTTAGTGTTGGAAAATGGACTGTAGATTACTACTATAGAAAAATCTTATGAAACAAAATCATGGGTTCAAGTAAGAGACTTTATATAATGAATTGTTTAAAATGAATTAAAGTTGTGATAAAATAATATTAAAATAATTATAAGCATTATAAACATTCTTTTTTAGGAGGATCCAATGCAATATTTTTTTACTGGAAAACTACAGGCATTTGCTCAACAAACTGTTTATATCATAAATTCTGTTATAAATATGGATGTAACAATTGTTGATGAAAAAATAAGGCGCATCGCAGGAACTGGAATATATGCAAATAACATATACAAACATCTTCCAGCGGGATATGTTTTTGAAAGAGTAATTAATTTCAAAGAAATATGTTTTATAAAAGAACCAGGTAAAACTAAGTATTGCGAAGGATGTTTGGAAAGAGACATTTGCAAAGAAAAGGCGACGTTGTTAGTTCCAATTAAAATTGGGGAAGATGTTATTGGTGGTATGGCATTAATAGCCATGACCGATAGAGAAAAAACTAAACTAATAAATAATTTAGAAAACTATACAAATTTTTTGGTTAGAATGGCAGATTTAATATCTACTAAAGTAGAAAATGAATTAAAATCGGATGAAAATTTGATGCTTTCCAATAATCTTAATACAATTATAGAATCTTACCCATATGGTATAATGTCGATTGACTGTTATGGGGTTGTTATGGAGTTTAATAGAAATGCTGAACTGATATTAAATATATCTGCAAACAGTATATTGAAAAAGCAATATACAGAGAAACTCTCATGCGAATTAATTGAAAAGGCAATATCAGGAGGTGCGAGCTACCAAACTGTTAAAGCAGTTTTTAAAATCAATAAGAGTTCAAATAAAGAATTAATTTTGTCAATTCAGCCTATAGTACAAAATGAAAAGTTACAGAAAATTATATGCTTTTTCCAAAATAATAAAAAAAGCAAAAAAATTAATAAAATAGTTGAAAATAATGTAAAATATTCATTTAATAATATTCATGGACAAAGTATAGAATTAAACCATGTTAAGGAATTAATCAAGAAAATATCTAATTCTAACTCAACAGTATTAATAACAGGAGAAAGTGGTACAGGCAAGGAACTTTTTGCAAAAGCCATCCATTATGAAAGTAATAGAAGTACAGAACAGTTTATTGCAATAAACTGTTCTGCAATACCTGATAATTTATTAGAAAGCGAACTATTTGGTTATTCTAAAGGAGCATTTACCAGTGCAAATTACAATGGAAAAATGGGAAAGTTTGAACTTGCTAATAAAGGAACAATATTTTTAGACGAAATAGGTGATATGCCGTTGAATCTTCAAGCTAAGTTATTAAGAGTGCTTCAAGAACGAAAAATAGAAAGACTCGGAGATACTAAAACTATAGATATAGATATTAGAGTATTAGCTGCTACCAACAAAGATTTAAAAATGCTTATCTCAGAAAAATTATTTCGAGAGGATTTATATTACAGATTAAATGTTATACCCGTACATATACCTACACTTAGGGAAAGAAAAAATGATATTTCAATCTTGTCAAAATATTTTTTAGAGAAGTACAGTGAATTATTGTTAAAGGATATTAAGGGTTTTTTACCTGATACATTATTTATATTAAATAATTATAGCTGGCCGGGCAATGTTAGAGAACTTGAAAATGCTATAGAATATGCAGTTAATATGGAAATTACAGAATTTATAAAAACAAGCAGTTTACCTCCTGACATAGTTAATTTTAGAGAAAATAAAGTTTTATATACGTCTACATATCAAAATAATTTGCACGAAGCAATAGATGAAATAGAAAAAAATAGTTTAAAAGAACTTTTAGCTATTTATGGGGATAGTACAGAATCTAAAAAGATTATAGCAAATAAATTAGATATAAGTTTAAGCACGTTATATAGGAAATTAAAAAGAATAGAGGAACATACATATAAAAAATATTAGGAGGTAGCTTGATGTATACAATGATAAAAAATATACTTATATATGATGGATTGGGAAATAAGCCATTTGTATCAAATGTATATTTAAAAGATAGTAAAATATGTAAAATATCAAGTGTAATCAAAACAAATAGTATTATTACAATAGATGGTACAGGACTGGCTATTTGTCCGGGATTTATTGATACTCACAGCCATTCAGATTTAGAAATTTTCCGAAAAAATAAATTGGAATATGCCATAAGACAAGGAATAACAACTGAAATAATTGGACAAGACGGTTTATCTTTATACCCGGCAAATAATGAAATTAAAAATATTATTTACAATCAAATAAAACTTTACGCAGGTAGTATAGATAAAAAGTCAGTTTGGAGTGATTATAATAAATATAATAAAGCTGTAACTAAGAAAAATTATAGTTCTAAAATTGAATGTTTAGTTGGGCATGGCACAGTAAGAATGTCGATATCTGGGTTAGAAAATAGAAATTTAAATAGTTATGAGATTGAGAAAATGAATAATACTATCGAAGAATGCTTTTTATTAGGCGCTAAGGGTATGTCATTTAGTTTTGAAAGTATACCCAGTTGTTATGCTACTGAAGATGAAATAATATCAGCATGTAAAATAGTATCAAAATATGACGGGATAGTAATGATATATTTAAAAGACGACAGGAATTTATTGTTAGAATCCATCGATATGATTGCAAGAATTGGAAGAGAAAGCAATGTTAGAATGCATATTTGTCAATTTAAAGCTATAGGTATAAACTATAGAGGTAAAATTGGATATGCTATTGAAAAAATTGAGAAATATAGGGAAGATGGTATAGAAATTACATATGATGTATATCCTTATGTTGCGATGTATTCGCTGATAAGTACTCTATTAGGTAACATAACAAAAACAGTAGATGAAATATTAAATGATGATGAATTATATTTTGATTGTATAAAAATTATAAATCAAAATATTGAATCATTTGGTGGTGATGAAAATATTATGATCACTACCTGCAAGGATAGTAAATTAGTAGGAAAACGATTAAGAGAAGTGAAGGATCAAATAGGATTACCTGCCGCAGAAGTTGTTTTAACATTACTAAAAAATTATGGATATGATATAAGAGGATTGTTTTTTTCTATAGACAATGAAGATTTAGAGAAACTAATGAAAAATCCATTAACAGGAATATGTACAGGTGGTTTGGTTTCTGATTTTCCGCATCCAAGGCTATTTGGTACTTTCCCAAGGGTTATAAACAGCTACGCTCAAAAAATGAAAATTATAACAATTGAAGAGGCAATCAGGAAAATGTCCAGTGAACCAGCTAAAAGGATGAGGCTATTGGATAGAGGAATAATAAGAGAAGGTATGGCAGCAGACTTAGTGTTGTTTGAACCTGATAAAATAAGAGATACAAATTCATATCTTAGTCCAATGCAATACCCAACAGGTATAAAAGCTGTGTGGGTTAATGGTATTATAAAATATGGTGAATTATAAAGATTAAAAATGTTATATTATTAAGCTGCAATCATTAATAAACCAATAAAATTAGAGATAGTTTAAATAGTAATTAGCATTCTATGATAAATTTATAGCAGGTATGTTTGTATAACAAGCATACCTGCTACTTATAGTATAGATTATGATTTGTTTAATTTTCTGTATATTA
>JARBUP010000161.1 GCA_029239575.1 Bacillota bacterium | reverse complement strand
ACTATAGGCAATATTCAAGCTCATGTTTCAACAGGTTTAACTCCTGCATTGTCTAATGCTTCAGGATATTTGTGGACTGCAGCATATATAGAAGAAACTGGAGATTTAGCAGCAGATATATTATCAAATATAGCTGCGGAACAAAGAGCTAAAGTTGTTTATGAGTATTTACACAGACAAATAAATGATAAAGGTGTTAGAGATACTATTGATTTTTTATTAAACAGAGAAGAAGCTCACAATACAATGTTTAGAGAAGCATTTAATAAACTTCAAGATACAGGTTCATTAAAGGATTGGGGAATTACAGCTGACTCTAAACTTTATTTCAATTTATCTTCACCAGGTGGCCAATATTTCAACGCTAATAATCCTACTCCACCAAGGTTTACAGATCCATCACCAAAAAAATAATTTATGTTTGAGGTTCACTTTATGTGGACCTTTTAAATTTAAGTAATTAATTTAAAATATAAAAATTCCATATTTAAGAATTTTATATTTTAAATTGTCAATAATACTTATGAATAATTTAATTATGGAGGGTAATATGTCTGAAAAAGTTTTAGAAAGAATGGAAGGCCGTGTAAGTTATCACGATTCTGTTGAAGAAATGTTAAAAAGAATTAAAGAAGATGGGCTATCAAGTGTATTTTCAAGATGGCCTGACCAAGAAAAAATACGCTGTACATTTTGTCTTGAGGGATTAAGCTGCCAACTTTGTACTCAAGGACCTTGTAGAATAAGCGAAAAAACAGGTGCTACAAAAGGTGTTTGTGGAATAGGTCCTGATGCAATGGCAATGCGTAATCTTTTAATGAGAAATATAATGGGTGCTGCTACATATGCTCATCATGCTTACGAAGCTTTTAGAACTTTAAAAGCTACAGGTGAAGGAAAAACACCATTTCAAATTAAAGACGTAGAAAAATTAAAATGGATGTGTGAAAAAACAGGAATCAATGCTAATCAAGATGTAAATCAAATGGCTATACAACTTGCTGAACTTCTTGATAAAGAAATGAAAACAAATCCTGATTGTGAAAGTGTTATGGTTGAAGCTTTTGCACCAAGGAAAAGAAAACAAATTTGGAGAGATTTAAATATTTATCCAACTGGTGTTCAGCATGATTCTGAAAATGCTATAGCAAGCTGCTTAACTAACGTTGATGGAGATTATGTGTCATTAGCAAAAAAAGCACTTCGTTTAGGATTATCTACAATTTATACAGCTCAAATTGGTCTTGAAATGACTCAAGATATTTTATTCGGAACCCCTGCTCCGCACGTAGTTGATGTTGATTTAGGTATAATGGACCCTGATTATGTTAATATAGCATTTAATGGCCATCAACCTTGGATTGGAGTTGCAACTTTACAAAAAGCTAAATTGCAAGAATATCAAGAGAGAGCTAAGAAAGCAGGAGCAAAAGGAATTCATATAGTTGGTTCTATTGAAACTGGTCAAGAACTATTACAAAGATTTGAGGTTGATGATGTATTTGTTGGTTTAATGGGTAACTGGCTTGCTATAGAACCTTTCCTTGCTACAGGAACAGTGGATGCATTAGTAATGGAAGAAAACTGTTCACCACCGGATATAGATCAGTATGCAGAAAAATATCAATTTGCTTTAGTGAGCGTAAGCACAATTATAGGAGTTCCAGGTACAGAACATATAATGCCATATTATCCTGCTAAAGCAGATGAAATGGCTGAAAACTGTATCAACATAGCCATAGAAAATTTCAAAAAAAGACATGGTAATATTAAGCCGATGGTTCCTAAAAAAGTAACAAAAGCTATAGCAGGTTTTTCTACAGAAGCAGTGTTAGGTGCAATAGGTAATGATTTAAATGTTTTAGTAGATGTAATAGTAAAAGGACAAATAAAAGGTATTGTAGCTTTAGCAAACTGCGCTACATTAAGAAATGGTCCTCATGACTGGAATACAGTAAATATTACAAAGGAATTAATTAAAAGAGATATACTTGTTGTAGCAGGTGGTTGTGGTAACCACGGCTTAGAAGTTGCTGGCATGTGCAATCTTGATGCTCAGGAATTAGCAGGAGATGGTTTAAAAGCAGTTTGTAAAGCTTTGGGAATTCCACCTGTATTAAGTTTTGGTACTTGTACTGATACAGGAAGAATATCTATGTTAGTAACTGCATTAGCAGATCATTTAGATGTGGATATTTCTGATTTACCTATAGCAGTAACTGCACCAGAATGGATGGAACAAAAAGCTACTATAGATGGATTATTTGCAGTAGCTTATGGATGTTATACACATTTATCTCCTACACCATTTATTACAGGTGCTCCAAAACTAGTAAAACTTTTAACTGAAGATGTTGAAAGTTTAACTGGAGGAAAAGTTGCATTAGGAGATGATCCGGTTCAAGCTGCAATAGATATGGAAACTCATATAAATAAGAAAAGACAAAAAATGGGTCTTAAATAAAAAATAAAATAGTAATAAAAAAAGAAGTCGTAAAATTACAACTTAGGCTATTCATGAACACTAAGATGTCATTCTGAACGAAGTGAAAAATCTTTTAAACATTGAAATAATAAGATCTTCGCTATCGCTCAGGATGACAAAATTAAAAATGATACATTGTCATCAACCTAAGTCGTAAAATTATGACTTCTTTTTATACAAAAAAATAAAAAACGGAAATATTATTTCCGTTTTAATTAGCTATAATTATAAATTATATTCTATTTACGTTAGTAGCTTGGTCGCCTCTTTGGCCTTGAGTAATATCAAAGCTAACTGCCTGACCTTCTTCTAATGATTTGAATCCGTTTCCTTGGATAGCTGAGAAATGTACGAATACGTCATCTCCGTTATCTCTTGATATAAATCCAAATCCTTTTTCTGCGTTAAACCATTTAACTGTACCTTTATTCATGAGGTACCTCCTATTTTTTATATATTTTATTTTATATTACATACACCATAATTAGAGTAAAAAAAATTCACACATTTTTACAAATTATATAACGGACAGCTTATATAATCTCTAAAAACATGTGAAATCTATATATACATCTGTAATACTTACTAAATATAACATATAAATAATTAGTTGTCAATAAGTATTATTTTTATTTATAATATTTATTTTTATACGATATAAATTAGCTGTAATGATGGAAACTTTATAAAAATATATTGAAAAAAATTTAATAAGCAATTATTATATATTGAAATAGATTTATAGGAGGTTTCATCATTAATAATCAAAAAAATAATATCATATTAGTTATCATATTAACTTTTTCATCTGCATTAGTTTATTACATACAATATTTGATGTTTCATGATGCTAAAACAACAGTGTTTTATATGCTTCAGGACTTAGCATTTGTCCCAATATCAGTTTTGTTAGTATCTTTAATTATAAACAGATTGTTAAATATTATGGAAATGCGTAAAAAACTAAAAAAAATTAATGTAATTATAAGTACATTTTTTATTGAATCAGGAACTGAAATGTTATTGGAATTTTCTAAATTTAACAAAAATCATTTAAACTGCTGCAACATATTAACAATTAATGATATAACTAATAAAAAGGAAAGCGAAATTAAAAAGTTAATTAATGAATGCAAATTTGAAATGTATGCTGATCCTGAAAAACTACAAAGTCTTGCAAAATTAATGGCTGATAATAAAACTTTTATGATTAATATGCTTGAAAATTCTAATTTACTTGAACATGATTCATTCACCGATATGATTTGGGCTGTATTTCATGTAGGTGACGAACTGCGTTCAAGGGATCGGTTTAGTAGTCTTAGCGAAGATGATATAACTCATATTTCAAGTGACATATTAAGGGCATACACAGCAATGATAAGCGAATGGGTTAATTATTTGAAATATTTGCACAAGGAATATCCATTTCTCTATGCTTTAGCAATAAAGAAAAATCCCTTTTGTATCAATGAATTAAATTAGAATTTATGTTATAATATTATAATAAGTAAATAATATAATAAATGAAGGAGGATTACTATGGGATTATTTGATGGACTTATGGGAAATGCATCTGAATGCAATGTAGAAAATGTTCAAAAGGATTACGGTCATTTATTGGCTAACAACGAAATTATAGATAAAGCGTATAAGTTAGTAAGAGATATGTTTATATTTACAAACAGAAGATTGATATTAATTGATGTTCAAGGTGTTACAGGAAAAAAGATTGAATATCATTCTATTCCTTACAGTAAAATTACTCATTTTAGTATTGAAACTGCAGGTCATTTTGATTTGGATGCTGAACTTAAAATATGGGTATCGGGTTTAGCTATGCCAATTCAAAAACAATTTAATAAATCTTTAAACATATATGAAGTTCAAGCAGAATTGGCTGAACATGTAAACTAAACACCCGAAAGGGTGTTTTTATTTTACAATATTATTTAATTTACAAATAAAATTTAAATCTTTACATAATCGTTACAATTATATGCTTTCATTTTTACTTTAATAGTTTATATTTAGGACAAGATTAAATCACTTAAGGAGAGAACAATAAATGAAAGCAAAAAAAATATTAACTATAGTATCAACTGTTTTAACTATGTCATTCTTATTTGTAGCATGTGCAAAAAATGAAGGAGAAACAATTAATGGATCAGCAACTGATTTTGATGCAGCAACTGATATAACTGTAATAGCAAGGGATGCAGCTTCAGGAACAAGAGGAGCTTTTCATGAACTTATGAAAATTAAAGTAAAAGAAGGGGACACTGAAGTAGATAAATTAGTTGTTGGATCATTAGAGTTTGACGGAACAGATAAAGTTATAACTGCAGTTGAAGGAGATAAATATGGTATTGGATATATTTCTCTTGGTTCATTAAGCGAAAGAATAAAAGCAGCTAAAGTTGATGGGGTAGATGCAACAATTGAAAATGTTAAAAACGGACAATATAAAGTTTCAAGACCTTTCCTTTTAGTTACAAAAGGAAATGAATCAGAAATAGTAAAAGATTTTATAGCATTTACAGAATCAGCTCAAGGACAAGCGATAGTTGAAGAGAAACATTATATTGCAACAATAGATGCTCCAGTTGAGTATAAAGCATCTGGTTTATCAGGAACTATAAAAGTGGCAGGCTCTACATCAGTTGCACCTTTAGTTGAAAAATTACAAGAAGAATATAAAGCACTTAATCCAAATATTACATTTGAAATGCAAGCAAATGGTTCTTCTCAAGGAATCAAAGCAGCAATCGATGGAACATATGAAATTGGAATGAGTTCAAGAGGATTAAAAGATGATGAAAAATCTCAATTAACACAATATAAATTAGCATTGGATGGAATAGCAGTTATATTAAATAAAGAAAACCCAACAGATGAACTTTCATCAGAAAATATAACAAAAATTTATACTGGTGAAATCACTGCTTGGTCCGAAGTAAAATAATAAATCTAAAATAAAATCCACGAAAAAAATACAGGAAGCATAATTAAATGCTTTCTTTATTTTTTTTATATAATAACTTAATTCAATATCCAAGATTGACAAATACGTAACAATGGTATTATAATATTATAGTTTTTATAAAATGTTAAATGAAAATATATTTTAGGTGGTTTAAATGAAAAAAAGAGATATACAAATAATATTAATTATTATTGTTTTTGCACTATTAAGTTTTGGTGGTTTTAAATATTTTGAAGGTGAAGTAGGAAATAGCAATTATGTAATTATAAGCATGGACGGGGAAGAATATAAAAGAGTAAGTCTTAATGAACCTCAAACTGTAGTGATAGATGAAATGGGAAGACATAATGAAATTGAAATAACAGAAAACGGTGTGTTTGTGAAAAATGCAAATTGCGATAACCAAGATTGTATTCTTCAGGGAGAAGCAAATTTACAAAATATAGATGAACGCATAATGGGTGGATGGATTGTATGTTTGCCAAATAAAATTTCTATTGAGCTTGTGAAAGGTGATGTGCAATGAAAACAAAATCAATAACAAGATTAAGCATCCTTTTAACAGTTGCTTTAATACTTGGTTATTTTGAAAATTTAATTCCTTTAAATGCTTCCATACCTGGAGTAAAATTAGGGCTTTCAAATACAGTTTTAATGTATGCTATTTATATGATAAACATAAAAGATGCATTTATTTTAATGATTTTAAAAGTTATACTTAGCGGAATTCTTTTTGCTGGAGTTAGTGGAGCT
The DNA here is from genome assembly GCA_029239575.1 of Bacillota bacterium. GTDB lineage: Bacteria > Bacillota > Clostridia > Tissierellales > Sedimentibacteraceae > Sedimentibacter. Next base: position 282 of record JARBUP010000161.1, on the reverse strand, counting down.
ATTTATAGTTTTGCAGGAGGATTACTAAGTTTAATTATGATGATTGTAATTAAAAAAGTGCCTGACGTAAGCATTATTGGAGTAAGTGTCGTTGGAGCAGTGTTTCATAATGTAGGTCAAATAGCTATGGCAAGCTTAGTTGTTGAAAATAAATATATATTTTTCTATTTACCTGTTTTGTTAATTTCAGCTGTTACTACAGGTGTACTTACTGGAATAATAGCGAAATATACATTAAAAGCTTTATCAAGTAATAATATATCTACTTATATTAAATAGATT
>JARBUP010000397.1 GCA_029239575.1 Bacillota bacterium | reverse complement strand
TGGAGATAAAGTTGTAGAAGCTTACGAGCATTGCAATATTCATGGACTTTGGGTTAAATAAGTATAAAAGTTAAAGTGACGAAGTGAAAGGGGACGGTCCCTTTTGCCAAATGGTTTTGTTGGCAAAAGCGGTCTGTCCCCAAAAAGTACACTAATTAACTTTAAACACTAAAAATAAGACGATAATCTTCAATTTATATTAATTGAAAAATTATCGTCTTTAATTTTTAACCAAAAAGTGCTTTAGCTTATTTTCGCTCCAGAAGCTAAATCTTCTAAAGTAGAAATTAATGTCAACTTCTTACCCTTTTTAGCTGCAAGAATCATTCCATAAGAATCTAATCCTCTTAAATTAACTGGCTGTAAATTATAAACCATTACAACCTTCTTGCCTATTAAATCTTCAGGCTCATAATATTTTGCTATTCCAGATACAACCTGCCTTATTTCTTCTCCAAGTTTTAACTGTAAAACTAAAAGTTTATCAGCATCAGGATGTTTTTTTGCTTCAACAACTTCAGCTACTCTTAAATCTATTTTAGCGAAATCGTCAATAGTTATTAGACCATCGTCATTTTGCTCTTCTTCTTTTATTTCTTCTTTTTTATCAACAATCTGCTCTTCTTTTGCTTCTTTATTTTCCACAACTTTACCTTCTTTATTATTAATTTCTTCTAATTTTTTAATAGCATCTATTCTTGCAAACAATATTTCTGGAGTTGAAACTTTTTCTCCTACTATCATTCCATCAAAATTTTCAATTGATTCCCAATTTGTTTTCTTAGTATTTAACTGAGTATATATTTTATTAGCTGTTTCTGGTAAAAATGGCTCTAATAAAACTGCAGCTATACGAATTGATTCAAGCAAGTTATATAAAACTGTTCCAAGTCTTTCTTTTTTACTTTCATCTTTTCCAAGAACCCATGGTTGAGTTTCATCTATATATTTATTGCTTCTTCTTAAAAGAGTAAATATTTCATCGATGGCATCCGCAACTTTTAATTCATCCATTTTAGTTTCAACTTTTTTAGGAGTTTGTAAAGCAAGATTTACAAGTTCATCATCAATTGCTTCTTTTTCTGTAGGAGCTAATATTTCTCCGTTAAAATATTTATTTGTCATTGTAATAGTTCTGTTAACTAAATTTCCAAGAATATTAGCTAAATCAGAATTTATTCTTTCAATCATTAATTCATAAGTTAATGTTCCATCATTAGCAAATGGCATTTCGTGAAGAACATAATATCTAACAGCATCAACACCAAAATAATTAACTAAATCGTCAGCATAAACTACATTTCCTCTTGATTTAGACATTTTGTCTTCACCAACCATTAGCCATGGATGACCAAATAAACTACATTTCCTCTTGATTTAGACATTTTGTCTTCACCAACCATTAGCCATGGATGACCAAATACTTGTTTTGGCAGCTCTTCACCTAAAGCCATTAATATTATCGGCCAATAAATTGTATGGAATCTTAAAATATCTTTTCCTATTAAATGTACATCTGCTGGCCAATATTTTTTATATAAATCTCCATGGTTTCCATCTACATCATAGCCAAGGAATGTAATGTAATTAGATAATGCATCGATCCAAACATATACAACATGACCTTCATCAAATGTAACAGGAACTCCCCAGTTAAATGATGTTCTTGAAACACAAAGATCTTGAAGACCAGGTTTTAAGAAATTGTTCACCATTTCGTTTTTACGTGATTCTGGCTGAATAAACTTTGGATTGTCCTCAATATGTTTCATTAATCTATCAGCATATTTACTCATTTTAAAGAAATAAGCTTCTTCTTTAGCTTTGTGAACATCTCTTCCGCAGTCAGGACATTTGCCGTCAACTAATTGTGACTCTGTGAAAAATGCTTCATCAGGAGTGCAGTACCATCCTTCATAAGTTCCTTTATATATGTCACCTTGTTCAAATAATTTTTTAAATATTTTTTGAACTTGTTTAATGTGGTTTGCATCAGTTGTTCTAACAAAATTGTCATAGCTTGTGTTCATAGTATCCCAAATTGTTTTAATTTGTGAAGCTATTTCATCAACAAATTGCTGTGAGGTTTTATTAGCATCCTGTGCTTTTAATTGAATTTTTTCTCCATGTTCATCAGTTCCAGTTTGAAAATAAACATCATATCCGTTTAATTTTTTAAATCTTGCAATACTGTCTGCTAAAACTATCTCATAAGTATTTCCTATATGAGGTTTTCCAGAAGTATATGCAATTGCAGTTGTTATATAATATTTTCCTTTATTCATAGTTCCTCCTATTTTTTATTATTATTGGGATTAGATCATAAAAAAATCGCCCTTTGCTCATAAAAGCAAAGAGGCGAATTATCGCGTTACCACTCTTTTTTGCACATGTTTTGCAACAGGTGCCTCAGTAGGTCATAAACCTTGTAATGTAACGGTTACAAACCGGTATACTTTAACTAAATTAGTTCAAGTACAATGCTCCAAGGCCATGTTCATTTAAAATCAATCACCGTTTTCCACCGTCCCGGTTCTCTTTGTCATGATTTATAAATTACTCTTCTTTTCATCGCATTTAATATGTACTATATTATTCTTAACTTCAATAAAACTATACAAAAATATTACAAATTTGTCAATAGATTATTTATTTCACTGTTTTCTATTTG
>JARBUP010000160.1 GCA_029239575.1 Bacillota bacterium | reverse complement strand
ACCACAATCAACGGGCATACTTGTTTTTAACAAAAAATTATATGATAATTCAAATCCACCAACTGTATCAGGTGGAGGAACTGTTAAATATGTAAGCCCATATGGTCATGATTATATAGGTAATGTTGAAGAAAGAGAAATGGCAGGTACTCCTGGTATCATACAAATTTTTAGAGCATCACTTGTTTTTGAACTTAAAAATTTAATAGGAATTAATAATATAGAAAAAAAGGAAAAATATTATGCTAAGAAAGTATTTGATAGATTAAATAAAAATCAAAATATTGAAATTTTAGGACCATCAAAAGAAAATGAAAGGCTTCCTATATTTTCAATTATGATTAAATATCAGGATAAATTTCTTCACCCAAGATTTATAGCAAAGCTGTTAAATGATTTGTTTGGTATTCAAACAAGAGCTGGATGTGCATGTGCTGCTCCTTATGGTCACAAGCTTTTAGACATTAGTAAAGAAAGTTCATGTATATATAGACATTTCATTCAAGAAGATTTATCTGCCATTAGACCCGGTTATCTCAGATTTAACATTCATTATATTATGGATGAAAATGAAGTTGATTTTATATTGGATGCTGTCGAATTTGTTGCAAATTATGGTTATTTATTTTTAAGTGATTATGTAATAGATTTAAAGTCAGGGAAATGGAGACATAAAACTTACAATAAGCCTTACAGCATTATAGATAATTTTGGTATAGAAGATAGCTTGAATTATATAGATAAAATAAATAATAATGATGTGATAAAAGAAGAGCAGTTTTCCATAACAGATGAATATAAAAAATATCTTGTTGAAGCAAAAAAAATTATTCAAAATTTAAATAAAAACAATTTAGAGTTGAAAACTTTAAGTGATGAAAAATATAAAGGTAGAGGATGGTTTTATTTTATACATTCAGAAAATGAAAATTAAATAATGATAAAAGCAAAGCCCTGTTGAAACAACAGGGCTAATTTGTAATATTAATAATATAAAATTAATTATCTTCTAAATCTTTCGTCATGATGTTCGTCATGGTGTCTGTTGCAACATCTATTTCTACGGTTATTACATTTTCCAATACCGAATCCAAGAAGGAACCAAGGGATTATATACATATTATCAGTCCTTTCAGTTTAGGATAAGTTATTATATTCATACTTGTACATTATGTTACATAAAATTAACATCTTCCATTTTAAACAATAGTTCTTGTTATAATATAGGTTCTTCCCACCATCCAAATGCTATACTGGCAGATACGGGTATAGTTGGATTTTGAGGATTAGATAGAAAAATTAAGAAATTCCCACCAGGCGGAAATATAAATTTTCCTTCTTCCTCAGATACTATTGTAGCATTGGGCTGACCTCTTCTAATAAAAGCTTTTATTCCTTCTTGAGGAAATCCTCTAGTGGTTGCTGCATATTGAAGTTTAATTTTGGGTTCAGGAAGAGGAATAATCGATGTATTAGTAGTTGTAATATTTTCAGAATCTAATGGTGTTCCCATAAGTGTACTGTTAAAGTATATAGTAGCTGTAAATGAAGTTTGTGCCACATCGCTTACTGTCCAAACAGTCACGTGCAAATTAACTCCTGAATCAGGAGGATTATATAATCTAGCCCAAGAGAAAGTTCCCGCCCCAAATGTTAATCCATCAACATAACCTACAAAATATTTTCCTTCCAATGATTTGGCCAAATTCATAGGAACTGAAATGCTATAATTAATTGTAGGATTATAATATAAAGGATATCCGTAACTTGGCATTGGAACATTTCCATAAGGATTTTGCGGTGAATTCATTTGGCTATATTGAATATTTGAATTCATATATGAAGATTTATTTTGATAATAATTGGGATTATTACCATTCATGTAATTATACATAATCACTCCATCTTTCTTAAGTTATTTATATAGTATATGTTATGAGCTAATTAATTGTTAAAATTAAAGTATTGTAAAAATTTATGTGCAATAGTGCTAATTGTTTTAATTTAAATATTAAACTTTTATTTTATTTGTTCAAATCTTCATTTAAAATAATATTATTACATTGACATATAAAATTAATCTACATTATAATATGATTACCACCCAAGAATTCACTCAGTGACATCTGATGAAAATTATTACTTATTACTTTCATCAGATGTAGAGTAATTATATTGTGATTGTACCAACTTGTGGCTTTTATGTAACAATCATAATATAACAGGTAAAAATAATGTTTTATAAAGGACTTAAAATGCATAATTTAATTGATAAAATTATAGACGTAACAGGTGGTCAAGGTGGAAATTCTCATTTAATTATAGGAGAAAATAAAACGGCATTAATAGATTGTGGAATGGCTTACTGTGCGTCAGAATTAATTAATAATATTAAAGAAAAACTAAAAGATAATAGAAAACTTGATTATATATTTTTAAGCCATTCTCATTATGATCATGCTGGTGCTATTCCTTATTTAAGATCAACTTGGCCTGAAGTTAAAGTTTTAGCATCAGAGCACGCATACAATATATTTAATAGATCAAATGCTTTGAAATTAATTAAAGAACTTGGAAATATGGCGGGCAAATATTATGGATATAACAAACAAATTGATTATGATGATAATTTATTGAAAGTTGATCAAATAATATATGACGGCCAAAAGGTAGATTTAGGAAATATAATTGTTTCAATTTTAGAAACACCAGGTCATACAAAATGTTCTTTATCATTTGTTGTCCAAAATTTAGTTTTCTTCGCCAGTGAAACTACAGGATGTTTAGCGAAATCTGGAAAAATTAATACTTCATTTATTAATAGTTATAAAGACTCAATAAATTCTTTTAAGAAATGTGAAAATGCTAAAGCAAAATACGTAATATCTCAGCATAATGATTTTCTAATTGAAATTGCAAAACATGATTACTGGCAAAAATGTTTGGAAACAACAATAGAAAGTAAAGAATTTATCCTTAAATTATATAGGGATGGATTTAATGAAGAAGAAATTTATGAAGAATATAAAAATACATATTTTGATGAAGAACTTAAATTGCTTCAACCGGATATAGCTTTTGAAATAAACAATAAGGCCATGATAAGAACTATTATAAATGAAAATACATTATTTTGATTTAAGAATTAATTGACTTATATATAAGTTATTAGTACTATTAATAAATAACGAAAAAGATAAATATAAAGGAAAAAATATGAATAAAGTTATTGAAGTTGATTTGTTAGATAAACCAATAAAAGAAATTACTAAAGAAAAAGCCCATCAAGAAGGTGTACTGCACCGAGCATTCTCAGTAGTATTATATAAAGGAAATGAAATTTTGATTCAAAAACGATCCGATGATAAATATCATTGCGGTGGATTATGGACTAATACATGCTGTTCACATCCACGATGGGGTGAAACTACAGAAGAAGCTGTTAAAAGACGATTGATGGAAGAAATGGGAATAAGCTGTGAAACTCAGGAAATTTTTTCTTTTACATATTACTATGAATTTAAAAATGAGTTGAAGGAATTTGAATATGACCATGTGTTTATTGGTGAATATAACCAAGAATTCACCATAAACAAAGAAGAAGTTGAAGAAGCAAAATGGATTGATATAAATGAACTTTTAGCATGGATGAAAAACAAACCATTTGAATTTACTCCATGGTTTATTATCATAATGCCAAAAATTTTAGATTATCTGAATAAAAGAAGTTAAATAATTATGCTTGTTATTATTTAGCAGGAAAATTATATGAACGATTTGGATTTGAAATTTAAGGAGAATCTAAAAACTCAACATTAATTGATGGTATATATTGCATCTTTATTATATGGGATTGATGTTATAGAGTTTATTAAGTGTACTTTTAAACAGTAACACTAAATTTTCTATTGACATACAAAAATAATATGTTATATAATTTGTTTAACTTAATAATAATGTTTAAGGTGCTTCAAGTTTTTATATAATTGAAGAGAATAGGGAATTAGGTTAAAATCCTAAACGGGCCCACCACTGTAAAGAGGAGTGACTGTACAAATGCCACCGCAAAGGGAAGGCGTATAGAAACTGTGAATCTGAGTCAGGAGACCTGCCTTTAGCAGAAAATGTTTGAACGATGGAAAGTTCACATCTTTATTGATGTGGACTTTTTTATTTTGTAAAAACGAATTTGTTATATGGAAATTTTAAATTTATTATTATTATTTTTACATAAGGCATAGCCTAAATTTTTAATGACAGAAAGGAAATTATAATGAAAACAAAAAAATTAGTATTAACAGCTTTATTTGCAGCACTATGTTTTATAGGAGCAAATATAAAAGTAATGGGAACAATTGCATTTGATTCCATGCCAGCATTTTTAGCAGCAATTTTATTAGGGCCATTTTATGGAGCAATAGTAGGAGCAATTGGACATTTTTTAACTGCAGTAACAAGCGGTTTTCCGCTTACATTGCCAGTACATTTAATCACAATGGTTATGATGGGATTGACTATGGCTGTATTTGCAATAGTATATAAAGCTTTTTCTAATAAAAATAAAGTTTTAGCAGCTGTTCTTGCAGTAATAGCAGGCGTTTTAATAAATGGTCCAGTATGTCTATTAGCTTTATCTTTTCTTTTAATACCAATGATGGGAAAAGCAGGGCTAATAGGACTTCTGCCTGTTTTATCAATAGTAGGAGCAATAAATGCAATACTTGCATTTGCAATTTATAAATTTTTGCCTAATAATTTTAAAGAATATGAAAATAAAATATTAGCTAAATAAAGTTTTGTTGAAAATTATGGATAATTAGCTATCATGCAGTAAGACAAACGCAGAGATTAATTTATTTGTTATAATCAAATTACTATTAAAAAAATATCATACTCAAGTTTTTTAGAGTATGATATTTTTTGCTTTTTATATAGTTGTTAATTTTTGAAATAATGCACTATAATGATTTTGAATAGTTTTAATTAATAAGTGGAAACTATTTAATGATTCAAATGATTATTTTTTATTTTTCATCAAATGGTAGCATAAAATAGAGTAAAGGAGATAAAATGACGGATATAAATGTAAATATAGAAGCAGGATGGAATTTTGATAACAGTTATACTAATTTGCCGGAATCATTTTTTACAAGTTTAAATCCAAAACCTGTTAGCTTACCAAAATTAGTTATTCTCAATAATTCATTAGCGAAATCTATTGGACTTAATGCTGATAATTTAAAGAGTGATGATAGTGTGGCAGTGTTTGCTGGAAATAAAATACCTGAAAATGCAAAACCTATTGCACAAGCATATGCAGGTCATCAATTTGGTTATTTCACTATGTTAGGTGACGGCCGTGCAATCCTTCTTGGGGAGCAAATAACTCCAGAGGGCCAAAGATATGACATTCAGTTAAAAGGTTCTGGCAGAACACCATATTCTCGTGGTGGGGATGGAAGAGCTGCTCTTGGACCAATGCTTAGAGAATACATCATAAGTGAAGCGATGCATGCTCTTAAAATCCCTACAACACGTAGTCTTGCAGTAGTAACTACTGGTGAACAAGTTTATAGAGAAAATGAACTTATAGGTGCAATATTAACTCGTGTAGCAGCTAGCCATTTAAGAGTTGGAACGTTTCAGTATGCTTCTAATTTTGGAACAGTTGAAGATGTAAAAAAATTAGCAGATTACACTTTAGATAGGCATTATTCCAATTATGAAAATGAAGAAAATAAATATTTGTATTTATTAAAAGAAGTTATTAAACGTCAGGCAGAATTAATTTCTAAGTGGATGTTAGTAGGATTTATTCACGGAGTAATGAACACTGATAATATGACTATTAGTGGAGAAACAATTGACTACGGTCCATGTGCATTTATGGACAGCTATGATCCTTCAACAGTATTTAGTTCAATTGACAGAAATGGCCGATATGCATATGGTAATCAACCCACAATGGCAGGCTGGAATTTAACACGTTTTGCAGAAACACTTCTGCCTTTATTAAGTGATAATGAAGAGCAAGCTATTAAAATTGCTCAAGAAACTATAGATGAATTTAATAATTTGTATCAAAGTAATTGGTTATCAGGTATGCGATTAAAGCTTGGTTTTTTTAATGAAGAAAAAGAAGATGAATCTTTAATTGAAAATCTATTAAATATTATGAAAAAATACAATGCTGATTTTACAAATACATTTTGTTCTTTAACAATGGAAAAGCTTGAAGACACAGATTTATTTAAATCTCAAGAATTTACCCAGTGGCATGAAAATTGGCAAAATAGATTAAAAAAACAGGAACAGTCCAAAGAATCTATAATGGATTTAATGAAAAATAATAATCCTGCAGTAATTCCTCGCAATCACAGAGTGGAAGAAGCACTACAAGCAGCGAATAATGGGGACTTAAGTGTTATGGAAAAACTACTTCAAATACTTTCTAAACCATATGCCTATTTACCTGATCAAGTTGAATATGCTAAACTGCCTCAAATGTCCGGCTGTAAATACAAAACATTCTGCGGTACATGATATTAAATGTTCAATATAAGATAAATAATATATTTGCTAAGTAAACATT
>JARBUP010000159.1 GCA_029239575.1 Bacillota bacterium | reverse complement strand
CAAATATTTCTATAAATTCACCTGTTTCAAACAAATATAAATAACAAGCTTTAACTTTTTTTCCTGTTAATTTTTCAACTGCTTCTTTATATGATAATATTTGTGGTTTGTATTTATTTTCAATTGTTTCTTTCCCTACTTGCAAAACATCATCTGTTTTATAATCAATTATTACTGCTTCATTATCTTCGTAAAAATAGCAATCTATTATACCCTGCATTAAAATTACATCTTCTTTACTTAATGTACTGATTATTTCTTTTGCAGGCTTTTTAATTACAAAAGGCACTTCCCTTTTTACAACAGATGCATTTTTCATTCTGCTGCCAATATCTGTCATGAAGAAATGTTTTATTTTTTCTACATCTACTACTGAAGCTTCTTTATCTGTTAATAGTTTTTTTACTACCATATCACTTATTTGTGATTTAATATTTTCTTCATGAAGGCTTTCATTTATATTTAAGTGCTGCATAACAAAATGGACAATTGTACCTATTTCTGCTTTTGAAAACAAAAGTTCCTTTTCTTTAAACATAGGAATATCCCTTAAAATAGGTATTTTGTAATTTACATTATCAAATTTATCATCCTTTAAAACCTTTAAATCTGTTACTGATAATTTTGTTGGTACATCAACAGAGTTTTTATATGAGTATTCAAATTTTAATCTTCTATTTATTTCGTCAGCATAATCTGAATTAATATTATTTTTAAATAATTTAATTTCTTCATGATATTTTTTCGCTTCGTTTATTTTTTCTTCTTTTAAACTAAGTTCTGTTAATGAAATTTTATTTATATTCCATACAGACGATAAATTTTCAGATGCACAAATACACTCGTCCATTTCAAATATTTTAAGTATATCATCATAAGTTTTATGATTAAATAATGAAATACAAATCCAATCTAAAAATGAATCAGACATATAAATATTGTATTGCGTAGGTCCTTTTTGCCATTTCTTTGCTTTTGATTGCAAATTACTAACAGTTCCTATTATTATAAGCTTATCAACTGCTCTTGTCATTGCAACATATAATACTCGCATTTCCTCTGATAAATTTTCAATTTTTATTACATTCTTTACTGCTATTCGCGGAAATGTTTCTTTATAAATTCTTTCATCTGCATTGATGTATTTTGGTGCAATACCATATAATCTATGTTTTAATATATTTTTAGTAGTATCGGATTTATTAAACTTTTTACTGCTACCGCAAATTATTACAACAGGAAATTCTAAACCTTTACTTTTATGAATTGTCATGAGCCTTACAACATTATCATTTTCTGATAGAGTTTTAGCTGTGCCCATATCTCCAGCTGTTACATTTAATTTTTCAACATATCTTAAAAAATTATATAATCCACGCATGGAAGTTTTTTCAAATTCAAATGCTTTATCAGTTAAAAGTCTTAAATTAGCTTGTCTTAAATTACCTTTAGGTAAAACACCTACAAAATAATAATAGCCTGTTTCCATTAAAACTTCCCATATAAAGTCATTTAAATGTGTGAACCTGCTTTTCTTTTTCCACTCTTCTATTTTAAAAATAAAATAGTTTATTTTATCCGACAATTCATCCTGAATATTATTTTTATAAAAATAAACAGCATCTATATAATTAAATTTTGGACTCATTACTCTTATTTTGATTAATTCCTCCGTTGTAAACTTGCCAATAGGAGAACGCATAACGCTTAAAAGAGGGATATCCTGTCTTATATTATCTACTATTTTTAATAAATTTAATATTATTTGAATTTCAATTGTTTCAAAATATCCTGTTCCACCATCAAAATAAAAAGGAATACCTTCATCATTGAAAACTTCTTCAAAGATGTCCGCCCAATTAGATACCGAACGCATTAAAATAACTATATCTTTATAATCAATATTCCTTAGTTCACTTTTGTCCTGCACATATGTTTTATCTTTTATTAATTCTCTAATTTTCTGCACTGCATACAGCGCTTCTAACTCTGCGGTTTTCATATTTTTTATTTCATCATCTAAATCGTCATCTTCGTCAGAATTTTTATCTATAATATTTAATTCAACAGATTTACGATTTTCATCAAAACTTGCACCGCAGTTTAAAAATACTTCTTTCGTATAATCAACTTCACCTATTTTGGCAGACATAATATTATTGAAAATATAATTGGTGCTGTCCAATATTTCTTTACGGCTTCTGAAATTTTTATTTAAATCTATTTTTCTGTCTAAACCTTCAGCTGTTTCACTGTTAGGATATAAACTGCTTTTTTCATTGAAAATCCCTGGATCTGCAAGTCTGAATCTATAAATACTTTGTTTTACATCACCAACCATGAATACATTGTTATTTCTTTTTATTTGATCTATGAGTGTTTCCTGCAACCTATTGCTATCCTGATATTCATCTATGAAAATATAATTAAATTTATTTTTATATGTTTCACCTATTTCTTTGTTTCTTAATATTTCAAGTGCATAATGTTCAACATCGCTAAAATCAACTATGGCATTTTCTATTTTTTTAGCTTTAAAAACAACCATTAAATGATCAATTAATTTATATAAAGCACTCATAGCAGTGTGCATATAATTAATATCTTTCGAAAAATCTTCTAAACTTTTGTTAGGAATTTGTTTTTTTATAGATCCAATTATTTTTTTATATTCTTCTCTTAATCCTTTAACTTCGTTTTGCTTCTCTTCCGATATAGCTTCTTTATTTTTTCCCCTTATTTGCTTTAATGTAGGAAATTTTATGTTATGAATCTTATTTAAAAATTTCTCAAAATCTGAGTCAAGTAAAGTTTTAAACTCATTTATATCATAAATATCTAAAGCAATTGCTTCTAAATAAGGCTCAGGGCCATCATCTTCTTTACATAATTCATTTGCAGTCATTAAAGCTTCTTGAGCACCATCTAAAAGCATTTGTGCATTTTCTTTAACAGATTCCATCCATGGTGATGATTTCAAATCATTATCTGATAAAGATAACAATTCTACTGAAGAATAAAGCCAATTTAAAGGATCAGGAAAGCTTAATATGAAATGGTAAACATCTTTAATAATTTCAGTTAATTGTAGGTCATCCCTATTTTTTGTAAAACTTTCTACAAGATTAATAAAATCTTCTGACTTTTGCTCATATGCTACTTCTAATACCTCATCAATGGATTCTTTAAGCATTATATCTATTTCGTTAGGGTCTCCTACTCTAAAATTAGGATCTATACCTATGATGTGGAAATTTTTTCTCACTACATCAATACAAAATGAATGAATTGTTGAAATATTTGATTTATTTAGTAAATTTAATTGGCGTCTTAAATGTTCTTTATTTCCATCATTATTTTTAATAGATTTCATTAATGACTTTTGAATTTTTTGTTTCATTCCGCTTGCTGCTGCATTTGTAAATGTAACAATCAAAAATTTATTTACATCTTCATTTTCATATTTAATTAAATTTATTATACGTTCTACTAATACTGCAGTTTTTCCGCTTCCTGCTGCTGCTGATACTAATATATTTTTGTTTCTTAAATCAATTATGCTTTTTTGTTCCTTAGTCCATTCCATTATTTCACCTCCTCATTTTCAATATCACTTTCATTTTCATCTTCCGATTCTTTTTTTATAGAAAATAAAATATCATCCTTTGACATTTTTTTAATTTTCCTATATTTATTTCCTTCTATAGCAGAATCAAACTGGCATACTGCATTGTAATCACAGTAAACACATGGAGTTTGTCCTGTTTCTTTTTTGTAAGGCATTATTTCAATTTTGCCTGAAATTATTTCCTCGGCAATTTTTTTAGTAACCTCATCAGTTTTATTTAACACTGCTTTATACTCATCATTCATTAAAGTTTTCGATGTTTTTTTTATACTACCGTCCTTATTAAATCCTACTGAAATAATATCCGATGATTTTGTTTCTTCTAATTTATTGTCCATATTTGAAATAACTTCAATATCCTCTGCTACATATCCCTTTAAAGACATTTTGCTAAATATTTCATCTTCTACATCGCCTGACAAATTATCTCCGTCTATTAGAGGATCATCTATTAAAAAGTAATACGCCCCTCCTATTTCAGGAGTAGAATTAATTAATTTTTCTCCACTTTTTATAACAGAAGATAAATAAACTAATAGCTGAAGCTGTAGACCTTCCACTGCATCGGACAAATCCACGTCCTTGTTTGATGATTTATAATCTATAATATTTACATATGCTTTATCATCTTTTTTATATAAATCAACTCGGTCTATTCTTCCCTGTAAATAAATGCTTGTGTCATCTGACAATTTTAATTCAATAGGTTCTATTGCGTTTGTGATTTCTTCATTTGTTCCGCCTATTTTTAACTCAGTAAATTTAGGCCTAAAACTACCTCTCTTAAGCTGCTCTATAATTGTATAAGCTGCTCTATTAACTAACCTTCTTATTTTATTTTTCATATATTTGTTTCGTTCATTTGCATCAAGAGCAGTTATTTCTTGTTCTTTTTCTTGAAGCACTTTATCAGTACAATTTTCTGCTAATTTATATACATCATCTTTATTTAAATTGTTTATATCGAATTTGTTTAAAGATATTTCATTTGTAAATTTTTCAACTGCAGCGTGATAAATATTTCCCAGGTCATAAAATTCTATTTTTTGAACTATTCTTGGTTGAGGCTTTAATACATTTTCCATGAAAAATTTAAAAGGACATTGTGCGAAATTTTCCAATTTAGACACTGTCATATTCATGGGCATTTGATAAATTTTATCTATCATTTCAGTATTTATTTTTTCAGCTTTATTGCTAAAGTTTAAACCTTTTTCTATTAAATAACATGTTTGTTCATCATTTTTTTCATACCAAGAATAAACATCTTTCCATATTGGATTTATATTTTTGCCTTCTGTAAAATCTCTTATGCTGCTAACAACTTGAGAAACAGTACCTTTTTTACAAGAAACTTTATCTATTTCATCGATATCACTTAAATCTGATTCTTCTATTAATGTCGAGAAAATTTCTTTTACTCTGTCTACATATAAAGATGGCTGCAGAGTTCTTCCTTCCACTGTTCCAAGGGCGTAACTTACATATAATTTTTCAGAAGGACTTGAAAATAATTTATAAATCATATGCTTTTCTTTATAAGTTGTTTTATTAGATGAGTTTGAAAGTTTCATTCCATTTTCAAGTAAAACATCTCTTTCATCATCAAGCAAAAGACCTTTTTCACTAGAATTACTTCCTAATTTTCCTTCATTAGCACCTAATATAAATAGAGTTTTATGATTAGATAACGCAATTCTTTCAACACTTCCTATTTGAACTTTATCTATTGTTGGAGGAATAATTCCTATTAACACTTCCCTAAAACCTGCTTCAATCATTTTTCTGTATTCAAGAGGAGATAAAGCAACATCAGAACCTGCTAATATTATTTGGTCAAAAATATCTATTACATAATTCCAAACCTGAGCATTTTCAGTTGATTTTTCATACAATCTATTTTGCTTAAACACTTCAACTTGCTTCCCTATTTTATCTTGCGTTTTATGTTTTTCTATAAAATCAAATATAAATAATGTTATGTCCTGTGCATTTTTTAATTTTTTAAAATCTTTTCTTTTTTTATCAAAATCATTAACAAATTTTACTCTTAAATCATTGTAATATTCTATATCATTTGCTTTAAATTTAAATTCTTTAAACCATTTATAACCTTCAATACCATATTGAAGTGCAAAGTTTTCAAGTTTCATAACTTCGTTATAATCAAGTGGTGAAAAACCTGATTTTAAATATTCAAATACAGAGTTATGTTTAAAATTCCATATGAACATATCCAAAATGGATAAAATATATTTTGTAAAAGGGTTGTCCATAATGTCTCTTTTTATATCTAAGAAATATGGTATTTCATATTGTGTAAATATTTTTTTGATGTTTATAGAATAGTTGTCCATATCAGAAACTGCAATAGCTATATCCTTCCATCTATATCCTTTATCCCTTATTAAGGAAATAATTTTAGCAGCTACTTTTTCAGTTTCAGTGTAAGGGTTCATGGAAGAATAAATAGTTATATTTTCTGATTTTTCTTTGTATGAATCAACATTTACAGCTAATATATTTTTTTCCAATGCTTTTATTTCATCATTTAAGCAGTTGTTATTTACTGAAACAATTTGTAATTCGTTACCGCTTTCATTTAATATATCTTTTATATTTAAATAAGTATCATGTATTATTTTAAATGCTTCCCAATCATCTGTTTTTGTTAAATCATATAAATTTTCTTTATCCATATTTAAGGACAATGAAACTTCCTTTGAATAAGTTATAAGTTTTTCTATTAATTTATATCTTTGTCCATTAAACGAATCAAATCCATCAATATATATTTTTGAATTTTTAATAAAATTAGAATGCTCAATTGAAGAAATAAACAAATCTATTTTATCTTCTTCATCGTAAAATTTATAAATTTTTATTATATCTGAAAGCTTTCTTTTTAAAAGCTCATTATTTATTTTATATTTATTTACATTTTCAATAAATTCTACTGATACAGAATTTTGTTTTAACTCTTTAATAAGACCTTCAAATTCTCTTAAAAAGCCTTCTTGTTTTGAAGCTTTTTTAAACACTTGAAGTTCAGGAATTGCTTCTTCAAATATTTTTTTCAAAAGCATTATTTTTCCATAATTATTTATTTCTTGAATTTTAAGACCGCCAACTTCTTCAAAAACCTTATATGCAAGCCTTTTAAAGCTTAATACTTCCACACCCAGTATTCCAAAGTCTTTAAGATGTTCTATTAGTTCATATTCAGCTTGATAAGTCATTTGTTCAGGAACTATGAGTATTAAGTTTTCATTTTTATTATCATTTAAATTGCGTTTTATATCATCATATATATATGATGATTTACCTGTTTTAGCTTTACCAGCAACTATATTTAAACCCATACGCCCTCCGTTTGAAATATAATATGGAGCAAATAAATTACTTTATTGCTCCATATATTATATATTATTTTTCAGTCATTTTATATAAATTTCTATTGTCTAAAAGCCATATTTTATCAGTAAACCCACCTGGCTCTGTTCCTTCTAAAGCGTGTTCAAAATCAAACATACGTGCATCTATAATATCTAAGAAATGTAATAGCTCAGCTTCTGCAGTCATTGGCTTTTTAGGACTTCCAAATTCAGGTTCATAGTGATGTGATAAAACCATATGCTGCAACACAACACTTTTTTCTCTTTCAAGCCCTATTTTTTCACCTTCTAATTCTATTTCTTTTATCCCTTGAATTATATGGCCTAATAATTTACCTTCCATTGTGTAATCCGAAACAACACCGTATTTATCAGAATCCATTTCAAGAATTTTACATATATCGTGAAGTATTACTCCTGCATAAACATAATCCATATTTAAAATAGTATAAACTTGACCTAATTTATCGCCAGATTGAAGCATTCTCATTGTATGATACAATAGTCCACCTAAATAAGAATGATGATTTTTTTTAGCAGCAGGATAATAAATTAATTTATTGTTATATTTGTCCAATATATTTTCTACTAATAATTTTATTTGAATATCATTAATTTTTTTTGCATATTCTCTAACTGTATTCATCATTTCAGATGTTTCAATAGGAGCAGATGGTATTAACTCAGAAATTTCTATGACTTCCTGAGGAAGTTTTCCTCTTATTTTATTTATTTTTAATTGCTTAGAACCTGACCATTCTAATATTTCGCCTCTAATTTTAACTATACTATTTTCCAACACAACTGTTTCTGTTTCTTTAGAATAGTCCCAAATTTTTGCGTTTATTTCTCCAGTTTTGTCAACGACATTTAAATCTATATATTGCTTTCCAGCAGCAGTTTTTTTCAAATCAAAACTTTTTATTAAAAAATAGCCCTCAGCTTTTTCGCCTGCTTTAAATTCCGCTATAGTTTTTTGCGGACCAGCTAATTTTTTCATTTGTTCTTTATTTTTATCATTCAGCAAATCAGCTATGCTTGCCTGTCCCATATGTAACCTCTCTTATTATATATTCAATACCATAATTATAACATAATAAAGAAAAAGTACAAATAGAAACTATAGAAAAATTAGTTTATAATAATTTCCATCGATTATTGTTATCAAATTATAATATTTTTCCTTCCTGCTAAAATTTTGAATCCGCTAACGTCAGTGAAAAATATTATAATTTAATCTCAAACAGCTTCGCATATATTAGGTTTTGATTAGTTCGTTATAAATACAAAAAAGACAGTCAATTTTTTGACTGTCCCATAATGTTATTTAAGTTTATTTTTCTGGTTTTTTCTAATTTTAATAAAAACTATTATTAAAATTATTGCAAATGGAACTAATATTGGTGAAAGTGAAATTATTAAAATTAATATATTTTCTACAAGATCAACTATTCCATTAACAGTATTTATGAAACCTTCTTTTGCTCTGTCCCACACGCTATCCCTACCTGTAATATTAAAATTAGCAGGTAATACTTCTTGTACTTCTAAAGATATTGTTGATAAGGAAGCTCTATCATCTATGTCTTTTAAGCTCATATTTAAAGAATCAATTTCAGTTCTAATTCGTCTAAGTTCATTTTCTATAGTGATCATATCTTGAACTGTTGTTGCTTTTTCAAACAATTCTCTA
>JARBUP010000005.1 GCA_029239575.1 Bacillota bacterium | reverse complement strand
GTGCTTGCTAAAAAATTATTATATGCTTCTCTGTCTTTAGGGAGCACATTTTCAAAATCTATATTTACTCCTACATATCTTTTATTTCGCATAGTGCTTAATATATTGTTTTGCAATGCTTCAACTATTTGAGGGTTATTTAATACTACACTAGCAAGATTTTCTCCCCTTGAAGTTAATGAAAAATTTGTAATACACATCATTGGTAATGTGTTGTTTTGTATAGCAGCATTTATAACTGCATCATCTTTAATAGGCTGTAATGTTCCGTCTTGACGAATAAGATAAGCAAATGGAGACATATAAGTTAAATAATCCCCTACTTCATTTATTATAGATGCAGCATCATCTCCAAACATATAAGTATATCCATTTACTTCTATAGTTGGTTTAGGTTTTTGAGGAATATTTATTATTGTTCCAACTATTAAATTATTAGGATTCTCAATAGTATTATTTAATAATATTTCATTTACAGTTACTTTATACTTGTTTGCTATGTTCCATAATGTATCTTTAGGTCTTATTTTATATAAGTAATAATCTTCTGAAGGAATTACTAGTGACTGGCCAATTAATAATTGATTTGGATTAGTGATGCCATTAGCTTCCAATATTTGTGGAATTGTAGAATGATAATAATCTGCTAACTTCCACATCACATCTCCTCTATTTACTACATGAATGTACATAATATTCTCCTTTAATATTTAATCTATATTAATATATTCAATATTACGTACACGTTGAATAAAAATAAGTAATTCAGGTAAATAACAAAAATGTTTGTTTTAAACTATATATTTTTTTAAAAGAGAATCAATTTCTTCTTTATTAGAGTTCATAAATTTACTATATTCTAATTTACTTTCTTTTACGCGAATAGCTAATTCATATAAAAATTCAGGAATGTCACTTGCTATTAAATCCCCATATTCATTGGCTAAGCGTGTATTTTCTAAATTAGTGTTTCCATTTAAATAAAGTGAATACGCATCTATTATTTCATCATTAATACGTTTTTTCTTTCCTTGGAAACCAATTATATTTACTTGATGTCTTGCACATGAATTTGCACATCCTGAAATGTGAATTGATGGCAAAATATCTTCATTAAATTCTTTTACTTTGAAATATTCTAAAATATTAGCTAAAAGTTCTTGACTGTTTTGGATTCCTATTTGACAAGTTGGAACTCCAATACAGCTTACGCTACGATTTAACCTTGTTGTATTTCTGAAATTTTTGGTAATTTCCAATAACTCATTGGCTTGTTCTTTTGTTAAATTTCTTATAAACATACTTTCTTCCATGCTAAGACGGATTTGCACATCTGACAGCTTTTCTATAAACATAAGAATATTTTTTAAATCCTTTGTTTTTAAAAGTCCGCCTTGTGGATGAATTTCCACACTGTATAAATTTTTTTGTTTTTGAGGAATAATATCATAATTATTATCAAATTTATCTACTTCCGTTACTTCAATATTTGCTTCCTTTACTTGATAATCATTTTTATATACAAAATCTAAAATTTGCGTTTCTTTTACTTTTTCTAAATGTTTTTTATAACATTCAAGGAAAGCTTCTTTACCCATGCGTTTTACGATAAAACGCATTCTCGCTTTTCCTTTGTTTTCATAGTCTCCCTCTTCTTTAAACAAACTAAGAGCTGCTTCTATATGATAAAGAATATCCTTAGGACTAATTAGTTCTCCATAAGGAACAGCTATATCCCCATTAGATCCGAGACTTCCACCAATATATAATTTAAAATATTCCTTTTCATCTTTTTTTAATGCTAAAAAACCCATATCTGCAATAGAAGCATTGGCACTGTCCTCTGAACTATTTGAAAAAGCAACCTTAAACTTTCTTGGTAATTTATATGTATTCATCTGAGAAAGAAAATATTTATTTACTAAAATAGCGTATGGTGTAACATCAAAGGCTTCATTCTTTTCAACACCTGAAAGAGGAGAAAGAGACACATTACGAGGGAAATTTCCTCCACCTCCACGAGTAAATAGGTTATTGTCCATACTTTTTTCCATGATATTTATGATATGGTCAAATTGCAAATCATGAAGTTGTATAGCCTGTCTTGTTGTAAGATGAACAAAATCTAAAGAGTATTCAGCAGCAAAGTCATGGATTAATTTAAGAGTTTTATAATCCAATACACCTGATAAAACCCTTAATCTGATCATAAATTCTTTTTGGCTTCTTTGTGCATAAACACCGATTCCACCTGATGTACCTTTAAATTGGGCACTAGTAATTTCTTCATTTAAGAACTTGTGACCGATTTCTTTAAATTCAGTAATTTCTTTACTATATAATTCTTTTGCATGTTCTATTTTTTCATCAAGTTGCTCTACCAATATTTTTTTCATTTTTTTACTCCTTCAATATTTATTTTTATAATATGTATTATAAAAATAGATGCTAAGCCAATTTGTCTTAGCATCTATTTTAACACCTATTATAGTTTTCTTCAACTCTCTTTAAGGTTCCATAATTATGGAATTTCTAATAAAGTCATCTAAATCATGTTAAATTTTCTCGTTCGATTTGCTATATCACATAGAAATTATTATTAAATGCAATTTTACGATATTTCTCAAAACTAATCCATTTATCAAAGAAATTTACTTCACTTTTTTCATTAACTTCATTATGCTCATTTAAAAACACATCAACTTCTTCTTGCGAATAAGCATTAACTGCAAAACCTCTACCATTTGTAATTGGGAACCCAGTGTATATATAATCATCTATTAATTTAATTTCGCTAATTTTCTTATTTCTAATATTAATTGCTATTTTATCACGAAGTATTAAAATATCAAAACTCTCAGGATATTCATAGCTATCACCTTTAATCGGAATTTCATCTCCAACAGTATAAGAATTTTGCACAGGTTTATATTTGGATATGGTTAAAATATCTAAATTATAGTAAAACTCTTCAAAAACATCTCCTCTTGCACTAAGCCCGTTAAATTGGAAAGTATCTTGTTTATTTGTACTATCCGATTTTTTTATAATATCTTCTACAACACCACATGCTGATGTCATATTAGTTATACGATCAATTAATATTAATTCTCCTAATGTTTTATGAGAATTAAATTTATCTACCACAATATTTTCAGAAAGCGAAATATTACATACCGCAATTTCATTTTTCTTTAAAAGCTTAGCAGGTATATGATCGCCTGTATTTACATCAATTTTATATTTAATTTCAGTAACAACTCCAGGTAACATTTTAGTTCCCAACTTTACAAAATAATCCTTACCTTCTGTTAATTCTGAATCATCCATCCAAAGAATTGTTACTGCAAATAATTTGCTTGTTTCAATATTAGTATTCTTTGTTAGTACACATCCCCTTGATACATCAACTTCCTTATTTAACTGTACAGTAACAGGTTGACCTTTTTTAGCTATATCAACATTTTTATCTGTTATGTGTATACTTTTAACTACTGCTCTTTCATTGCTTGGAAGTGTAATGATTTCATCACCTACTGAAACAATTCCAGACTCAATTTGTCCTTGAAAACCTCTAAAAGTATGATTTGGTCTACATACCCTTTGAACTGGCATATAAAATCCATCTTCAACAAATGTACTTGTTACGTCAACATTTTCAAGATATGTAAATAAGGGTTCTCCATCATACCAAGGAATATTATCTGATTTTGTTGTTAAATTATCTCCTTCTGTAGCAGATAAAGGAATAATTTTTATACTTTCTAAAGTAAGTTCTGCTGCTAATTTTTTTATTTCATTTGCAATATTTTCAAAACGTAATTGATCATATTTAATTAAATCCATTTTATTTACTGCAAAAACAAAATGTTTTATACCCATTAATGCACAGATTCTTGCATGCCTTTTTGTTTGTACAAGAACACCTTGTTTTGCATCAACAAGAATAATTGAAAGATCAGCAAATGATGCACCTACTGCCATATTTCTAGTATATTCCTCATGACCAGGAGTGTCAGCTACAATAAAACTGCGTTTGTTTGTTGTAAAATATCTATACGCTACATCAATTGTAATACCCTGTTCACGTTCAGCAATTAGACCGTCCAACAATAAAGAATAATCAATAGCACCTTCTCGACTGCCAACTTTGCTGTCTAATTCTAATGCTTTTTCTTGATCTGCATATATAAGCTTTGCATCATATAAAATATGTCCAATTAAAGTTGATTTTCCATCATCTACACTTCCGCATGTTATAAACTTTAATAATCCATTCATATTAGAAATATCCCTCCCTTTTTCTTCTTTCCATACTGCCTGCTGCTTCATTATCAATTACACGAGTTGTTCTTTCAGAAGATACAGCACTAAGAGTTTCTTCTATAATCTCATCTAAAGATACAGCATCAGATTCACATCCTCCAGTTAAAGGATAGCAACCAAGAGTTCTAAATCTAACTTTTTTATGTTCTACTTTTTCCCCAGGTTTTAATTTCATTCTATCATCATCTACCATTATAATATTGCCATCACGGTATACAACAGGGCGTACCTTAGCTTGATATAATGGAACAATTTCTATATTTTCACGTTTTATATATTGCCAAATATCTTTTTCTGTCCAGTTAGAAATAGGGAAAACTCTTATGCTCTCACCTTTGTTAATTTTAGTATTATATAGTTTCCACATCTCCGGTCTCTGATTTTTAGGATCCCATGCGTGAGCTTCATTACGAAAAGAAAAAATCCTTTCTTTTGCACGAGATTTTTCTTCATCACGGCGACCTCCTCCGAAAGCTGCTGTAAATCCATACTTAGTCAAGCCTTGTTTTAAAGCTTGTGTTTTCATAATATCTGTATAGGCAGAACCATGATCAAACGGATTGATGCCTTGCTTAATAGCTTCTTCATTTCTATAAACAAGCATTTCAATACCTAATTCTTTTGCTTTTTTGTCACGAAATTCAGTCATTTCCTTAAATTTCCATGTTGTATCTATATGCATGAACGGAAATGGTGGTTTTTCAGGATAAAATGCCTTTAGGGCAAGATGTAGCATTACAGAACTGTCTTTACCTATAGAATAAAGCATAACTGGATTTTCACACTCTGCTGCAACTTCCCTGATTATATATATTGCTTCTGCTTCTAATTCATCAAGATGCGATAATTCACTCATATTTATATCTCCTGTCTTTTATTTAACCATTACTTAAATTTTAAAGTGTTAATATTTATTAGAATCCTTTCTATTTACATCAATAATATGCATTTCACCGCTTTTTTCTTCTATAACCCAGTGAACAATATCACCTTTATTATCAGTCGTTAACTTACTTCCTCTTCCACCTATATCAGCTCCAAGATAAAGAGAAATGGCTTTAAACTCGCATTCTTTAATACATGAAGAACATCCCCAACAATCTTTTGGATATTTAATGAATGCTTTTCCATTTTCACCTTCCTTTAATAAGCTCCCAGGACAAACAGATAAGCATTTTTTACATCCTACACATTTTGTTTTATTAATAGCTATGCTCATAAGTTTCACCTCGCCCAACTAATTCTCTAAATATAATTTGGATTTTATCGTCAACTAATTTTGAATTTACGTATTTTAACCACTCGTCACTTTTATTAGGGTAATCTAAATTCTCTGCAAAACTATGCCATCTCGTTTCTTTTCTCGCTCTTAAATGAGCAATAACTGTTTTACACACTATAAGACGTTCCTTTAGCTCATAAACAAACATAAGCTCATGCATATCTTTCGCTGATAGTTCTTCACTAAGTTTTATTATTTGATCAATTTTCTCATCAGCTAAATTAAGCTGTTTACCATTAAATTGATAGTTGTTTCCAATGCCACCTGCATATGAATCCATTACTTTTTGCATTGCTTCTTCCAATTGCTCAACTGTAAAAGTAGAATCTTCATAATTTAAAATCGTTTCAATTTCTTTCTTTTTAACATTTATTAATAAACTTTCTTCTAATTCAGAAAATAAATAACTATCTTTATAATTGGCTATATAATCTAAAGCAGATTCTGCAGCAATTTCACCTTCTACTAATGCTCCTGTAACATATTTCTGCGGACATCCTCCTGCAACGTCACCTGCTGCATAAAGTCCTTTTATTGTAGTTGCTCGTTTTGTATCAATCCAATATCCGCTTGCTGTATGTCCACCAACTATATATGGCTCCGTCCCTTCTATTTCTACGTTTTGTTCACTTGGGTTTTTACCAGATTCTATCCACTTAAGTGTTTGACTAGGGGCCATATTTAAATATGCTTTCTTTAACTCTTCATCTTGTTTCGGAGTAATTCCTTCTGTTCTTAAATAACAAGGACCTCTTCCTTCCTGATTTTCTTTTACAGTTCCATAAACTCTTTCAGAAGTTTTGATGCCATATTTTTTTTCATATATTTCACCATTTGAATTTATCTGACTTGCACCAACACCTTGAGCAATGGTTCCTGTTGGAGCAATTGTATCTTTACATCTAAGTGCAATAAAACGCATTTCAAATGTTGTCATCTCTGCACCTGCACGAATTCCCATAGCATATCCAGCACCAGTATTAAATGGCGGATACCACATTTTATGTCTTGAAAATCCTGGATTATTAGGCTTGTACAAACCTGATGCTCCACCTGTTGCACATATAACTGATTTTGCTCTTATTTCATATAAAACATTATCATTTACACCAATTCCAAAAGCTCCAAATATTTTTTTATCTTTTACAATAAAATCTATTATATTGACTTGGTTTAAAACAGTTACATCTTTCAAATTGTTTACTGCATCGGATAAAATAAGCTTTATATTCTCACCATTTATTTTAATATTTCTGTTTCCTCTTGCAACATACTCGCCATTTTCATCTTTTAAAATAACTAAACCCATATCTTCTAATTTTTTAGTCACACGGTTAAGGCCTTGCGACATTGTGAAAAGCAAATCTTCCCTTACAATATTATCTGCATCGTTTTTTGCATAATCAACATAATCATCCGGTGTTCTTCCTTTTACAATATAAGCGTTAATTGCATTTACACCTGCTGCCAAACAGCCACTTCTTTTTATGTTAGCTTTCTCGGCTATAATTATTGAAGCACTCGAATTATCTTTAATTGTTAATGCTGAATAACACCCAGCAGTTCCTCCTCCAATAATAAGGACATCTGTTATTAACTGTTTTATTTTTATTTCTTTTTTCATTTAAAACCTCCTAAGCTGTCAAAAATAAATAGCCTTAAATATATATATAATTGTTATCTGCCATAGCGCTGTTTTCAAGCAAATACGTTTTATTTTCATTAAATACATATAAACGATAAATTTGTACATTAACTATTTCACCAACTTCAATCATTTCATCTTCTAATGACCTGTTTGACGTTAAAATAATATTTTTGACTTTTACATTTACTTCAAGATAACTTCCACGGAAAGATATTTTTTCAACTATTCCTTCTTCTGCAGCACTCATATAATGTTTCAATTTTCCAAGCTTTGTTATTTGTACAAATTCTGGCCTAATAACAGCTTTCTCATTACTTTTTATCATTTCAAATCCTTTTAATTGGATTTTATCCTCATTATTTTCATAAACTGTAGATTGACCTATAAACTGTGCTACAAATGGTGTTGCTGGTTTTTTATATATTTCAATTGGAGTTCCTTTTTGCTCTACTTTTCCACGATTAGTTATAATTATTTCATCTGCAACTTCTATTGCTTCTTCCTGATCATGAGTAACAAAAATGCTTGTAACCCCAACTTTTTCTATCATTTCTCTTAACCAACTTCTAAGTTCTTGCCTTACTTTAGCATCAATAGCAGCAAAAGGCTCATCTAAGAGAAGCAAGTGAGGACTAGGAGCTAAAGCTCTTGCAAAAGCAACCCTCTGCCTCTGCCCACCAGATAGCTGACTTGGATATCTATGTTCCATCCCTTCTAACCCAATTAATTTTATAAGTTCTAATACTCTTTCCTTAATATAGTTTTTATTTTGTTTCTGAACTTGTAAACCAAAAGCTATATTATCAAACACACTCATGTAACGAAACAATGCATAATTTTGGAATACGAAACCAATTCCTCTTTTACTGGGTGGCGTATCATTTATACGAATACCATCAACAAAGATATCCCCAGAGTCAGGTGTTTCTAAACCAGCTATCATGCGAAGTATTGTTGTCTTTCCACTACCACTTGGACCTAATAAACCTATTAATTTTCCCTTTTCAATCTCAAAATTCACATTATCCGATGCCTTAAAATTTCCAAATAACTTATTAATATTTTTAAGTTCTACATACATTATCATTCACCCGCCTTTTTCCCTTTATATTCAACAATAGTTCTAAGTATTAAAATAATAACTGCCATAATAACCAAAATAGATGAAACTGCAAAAGCTGATGATAATTGGAATTCGTTATATAACATTTCTATATGTAACGGAAGTGTATTTGTTTTTCCTCTTAAATGTCCTGAAAGAACTGATACTGCACCAAATTCCCCCATTGCCCTTGCTGTACATAATATAATTCCATATAAAAGTGCCCATTTGATGTGTGGTAATGTAATTTTTGTAAATATTTTAAATCCACTTGCACCCATCAGTGCTGCTGCTTCCTCTTCATCCTTTCCCTGTGCATTAAGAACTGGTATAATCTCTCTTGATACAAAAGGAAAAGTCACAAATATAGTAGCTAAAATAATTCCAGGAACTGCAAATACTATTTTTATGTCATAAGCTTGAAGAAAATCATAAGCCCAACCTGTTCGTCCAAACACTAAAATATATATTAAACCTGCTATAACTGGTGAAATTGCAAATGGAATATCAATCAACGTTGTAAGAAAATGCTTACCTCGAAAACTAAACTTTGTAATTATCCAAGCTGCGAATATACCAAAGAATGTATTTATTACAACAGCAGATACCGTTGCAAGTAAGGTTAACTGTAAGGCTTTTATTGTATATTTATCGAATATAGCTATCTTATATGCTTCTATTCCATCTTGTAGCGAATAAATTATTACAGCTATTAAAGGGATTACTAACATAATTGTAATGAATAGTATACTTATGGAAATTAAAATATTTTTTGTTGCATTATTTTTCATAATTCACCTCTAATTATTGGTAATTTTATTAACATATGACTGAATCATATTTATAAGCAGTAATATTATAAATGAAGCTACCAACATTACTAATGCTATGGCTGTTGCATCCGCATATTTAAATTGCTCAAGCTTAGTCATGATTAGAAGTGGTGCAATTTGAGTTTTGTACGGCATATTTCCTGCAATGAACACTACGCTTCCATATTCACCAATACCTCTTGCTAATGCTAAGCCAAATCCGGTAAGCATTGCAGGAAATATTTCAGGCAAAATGACTTTGAAAAATATTCGGTGACCATTTGCTCCCAACATTGTTGCAGCTTCCTCATATTGAGTATCCATTTTTTCAAGCACCGGTTGAATGGATCTCACCACAAATGGAATCCCTATAAATATCATGGCAATTATAATTCCAATTTTCGTATAAGCTATTTGAATTCCTGCTTCAGCAAAAATGCTTCCAATCCATCCTTTGTCCGAATATAAAGAAGTCAAAGTAATTCCTGCTACAGCAGTAGGTAGTGCAAACGGAAGTTCAATCAAACCATCAAGAACTCTTTTTCCTATAAATTCATATCTTACCAATACCCATGCCAATATGGTACCAAATATAGCGTTGATTAAAGCTGCAATTAAAGCACAAAAGAAACTTACTTTATATCCGGAGACTACCTGCTTGTCTGTTATAATTTCAATAAATTCATTCAGAGAAATACCTGATACATATATAGCTATTGAAGAAATAGGAATCAACACAATTAATGTTAAAAAAGTTATTGTAATTCCAATGGATATTCCAAAACCCGGAATTACTCTTTTTTTAATCATAGTTTTTTGTCTTTTATTTATATTTATTTTCACAATTTTTCCCTCCACACTGTTGATACCTTAATAATTTATGTATTATTTATTGTGAATAAATTTGATCAAATATTGCTTCATCTTCAAAGAAATCTTTATTAGCCTTACTCCATCCTCCAAAATCTTCAATTTTTATCATATTAATATTTAAATCGAATACATTTTCAAATTCTTGTAGAATTGTCTTATTTGAAGGTCTGTAGTAATTTTCTCCTGCAAGTCTTTGTGCTTTATCAGAATATAAATATTTTATATATTCATTTGCTACTTCTGTTGTATTATTCTTTTCTGCCACTTCATCCACTACTGCAACAGAAGGTTCTGCCAAAACACTTATACTTGGTGATATAATTTCGAATTCTTCAGGATGTTCTTTAACTGAAAGATACGCTTCATTTTCCCAACCAATCAAAACATCCCCTTGGCCGTTCTCAACAAATGTTGTAGTAGCACCCCTTGCTCCTGAATCTAATACAATTACATTCTTATATAGTTTTGAAACAAATTGTTTTATTTTATTTTCATCACCATTATATAAGTTATCTGCATATGCCCAAGCAGAAAGGAAGTTCCAACGTGCTCCACCAGAAGATTTTGGATTAGGTGTAATAACTTCAACACCATCACGTACTAAGTCATTCCAATCCTTAATGTTTTCAGGATTTCCTTTTCGAACTAAAAATACAATTGTCGATGTATAAGGAGCACTGTTTTCTTTAAATTCATTTATCCATCCTTCATTAATTAATCCTGCTTCTTCAATAAGAGTAATATCATGAGCAAGTGCCAACGTAACTACATCTGCTTCATTTCCTTCAACAACAGATCGAGCTTGCTTACCTGAACCACCATGCGACTGAGTTACTATAACTTCTTGTCCAGTTTTCTCTTTCCAATATGTATTGAATTCATTATTATACGATTCGTAAAATTCTCTTGTAGGATCATATGATACATTAGTGATCTCAACAGTATTACTGTCATTTATGCTTTCCTTACTGCTGGCACATGCTGTTAATACTCCTGTTGCAAAAACTAAAGTTAAACTCATTACTAAAAATCTTTTCTTGATCATAATATCTCTCCATCCTAATTTATTTTCTTGACTTGATGCTAATTAATATGTATTAATAACGTATTTTCTTACGAGAAAATAATTTTACATATTTCATATATATTTACTATGTTTTGTATTTTAGCATCCATATCCTACTTTGTCAATATGAAATATGTATTTTATGTAGATTTTCTTTTAATTTTCATTAGATTCCAAACTATTATTTTTTTCAATAAAAAAAAAGCGGGTTGCCCGCTTTAAGATTTATGACAAAACATTATTTTTGTCATCCTGAGCGATAGCGAAGGATCTTATCATTTCAATGATTAAAAGATTCTTTCACTATGTTCAGTATGACATCTTAAGTATTTGTCAATCGTCTGAATAGGTATGACCGCTTTTTAAATTTTTATTTATTTCTTATTTATTTTTCTAAATCTGCGTGATATTCTTGTAATGATTTTTTCTTTTTCTCTGAAAAACCATTATTAATATATGCTGCAATTCCATTTGCACTTGCTAAAGCAGCTGTCATTGCTGTTATATATGGTATTTTATTTTTAATGGCAATTTTTCTAATATATGAATCGTCAAATTCAGTTATTTTGCCTTTTGGTGTATTTATTACTAAATCTATTTTATTGTTAGCCATATCTTCAGCAATATTAGGGCTTCCTTCAGATACTTTTTTGATTATTTCACATTGCACATCATTTTCACGAAGATATTTTGCTGTTCCTTCTGTAGCTATAATTTTAAAACCAATTTCAGCAAATTTTCTTGCTGCAATTAGAACATCTTTTTTATCATCATCATTAACACTTATGAAAACTGTTCCTGATGACGGCAATGGATCACGTGCAGCTTCTTGAGCTTTATAATATGCAAGTTCAAAAGAATCAGCCAATCCTAAAACTTCACCTGTTGAACGCATTTCAGGTCCTAAAATAGGGTCAACTTCTGGGAACATATTAAATGGCAATACAGCTTCTTTAACTCCAAAATGATTAATTTTTTTATGCGTTAATTTATCAACAGGATACTTTGTACCTTCATAAGCAGCCATCATTATTTCAGTTGCAATTCTTGCCATTTGTATATTGCAAACTTTTGAAACTAATGGAACAGTTCTCGATGCACGAGGGTTTGCTTCAAGCACATAAACTTTTCCATCCATAATAGCATATTGCATATTCATAAGACCTACAACATTCATTTCTTCTGCAATTTTCTTAGTGTAACTCACTATTGTATCTATATTTTCCTGTGATATACTTACTGGAGGAATTACACATGCTGAATCTCCTGAATGAACACCTGCATATTCAATATGTTCCATTACTGTGGGAACAAAAACTTCTTCACCGTTTGAAATTGCATCTGCTTCTGCTTCAATGGCATGACCTAAGAATTTATCTACAAGTATAGGTCTTTCTTTTGTTACTCCTATGGCTGCAACCATGTATTTCGATAGCATTTCTTCATCATGTACAATTTCCATTCCCCTGCCACCAAGAACATATGATGGGCGCACCATTAAAGGATAACCAATTCTATTTGCTATTTCAATTGCTTCTTGTATATTTACAGCCATACCTGATTCTGGCATAGGAATATTAAGTTTTTCCATAATTTTGTTAAATCTATCCCTGT
This sequence comes from Bacillota bacterium, assembly GCA_029239575.1. GTDB lineage: Bacteria > Bacillota > Clostridia > Tissierellales > Sedimentibacteraceae > Sedimentibacter. The sequence continues at coordinate 14,275 of JARBUP010000005.1, read as the reverse complement.
CTTCAGCTAAATCAATAGTTTCTGGAGATGTTCCAAGTATATTAACTCCAGCTTTTTCTAATTCAGATGCTAAATTTAAAGGTGTTTGACCTCCAAACTGAGTAATAACTCCAATAGGATTTTCTTTTTCATATATGCTTAGTACATCTTCAACTGTTAATGGTTCAAAATAAAGTTTATCGGATGTATCATAGTCAGTTGATACAGTTTCAGGATTACAGTTAACAATAACTGTTTCATATCCTAAATCTTTTAAAGCAAACGCAGCATGAACGCAACAATAATCAAATTCTATTCCTTGGCCAATTCTGTTTGGTCCTCCTCCAAGAATCATAACTTTAGGCTTATTGCTTGCTGTTGTAGTATCCAAGGCATTATATGTTGAAAAATAATATGATGCATTTTCAACTCCGCTTACTGGAACAGCTTCCCATCCTTCAACCACTTTTAATTTTTTTCTATCATTTCTTATTTCTTCTTCTGGCATATTTAAAAGAGTTGCTAAATAAAGATCTGCAAATCCATCTTTTTTAGCCTTTATTAAAAGTTCATCAGGTAATTTTTTACCTTTATATTTAAGAATTTCTTCTTCAAGTTCTACAAGTTCTTTCATTTGCTCAATAAAATATGGTTTTATAAAAGTCATTTCATATAGCTTATTTACATCCGCACCTTTTCTAAGGGCTTCATACATAATAAACTGACGTTCACTGGATGGTTCTTTTAACATTAAAAGAAGTTCTTCAAGAGATAATTCATTAAAGTTTTTAGCAAAACCTAAACCGTATCTTTTAATTTCTAATGAACGGATTGCTTTTTGCATTGCTTCTTTATATGTTTTACCTATACTCATTACTTCACCAACTGCACGCATTTGAGTTCCTAATTTATCCTGTGCACCAGGGAATTTTTCAAATGCCCATCTTGCAAATTTTACAACTACATAATCTCCAGATGGTGTATATTTTTCAAGACTACCATCCCTCCAATATGGAATTTCGTCAAGAGTTAAGCCTGCTGCTAATAATGCTGAAATATATGCTATTGGAAGTCCAGTAGCTTTTGAAGCTAATGCTGAAGAACGGGATGTACGTGGATTAATTTCTATTATTACAACTCTACCAGTTTTAGGGTCATGAGCAAATTGAACATTTGTGCCTCCTATTACCTCAATTGATTCAACAACTTTATATGCATATTCTTGCAAGCGTTTCTGAAGTTCTGGGGTAATTGTTAGCATAGGAGCTGTACAATAAGAGTCACCTGTATGTACACCAACAGCATCTACGTTTTCTATGAAACAAACTGTAATCATTTGATTTTTGCTGTCTCTTACAACTTCAAGTTCAAGTTCTTCCCAACCTAATACTGATTCTTCAACAAGAATTTGACCAATCATGCTTGCATGTATTCCTCTGCTAGCTATAATTCTAAGTTCTTCAACATTATAAACTAAGCCTCCTCCTGTACCACCCATTGTATAAGCAGGTCTTATAACAACAGGATATCCAAGTTCTTCAGCTATTTTTTCTGCATCTTCAACTGTGTAAGCTTCATGGCTTCTTGGCATCTCAATTTCAAGTTTGTTCATAGCTTTTTTAAATTCTATTCTATCTTCACCACGCTCAATAGCATCTATTTGAACGCCTATTACTTTAACACCATATTTTTGTAAAATTCCAGTTTTACTTAAATCCAAACAAAGATTAAGAGCTGTCTGTCCCCCTAAATTAGGCAATACAGCATCAGGTCTTTCTTTTTCTATAATTTCAATTAAACTTTTTTCGTTTAATGGCTCAATATAAGTTACATCAGCTATCTTAGGGTCAGTCATTATAGTTGCTGGATTAGAATTTACTAAAACTATTTTATAACCCAATTTTCTAAGTGCTTTACAAGCTTGAGTTCCAGAATAATCGAATTCACAAGCTTGACCTATTATAATAGGTCCAGATCCAATTATCAGTATTTTTTCAATATCAGTTCTTTTAGGCATTTTGTAGCTCCTTTTATTTGAAATTAATATTTAAACATGTTTTCTTATATTTATATTTTATCACACTTCTTTAAATATTTAAAGTTATTTATTTTTATTCATTAATTTTTTTTTTAAGGGACGGTCCTTTTTTACCAGAGCCAATAATTATGGCTTTGAGGACCGTCCCAATTTTTATCTTTCTTCTCTAAAATAATTTATTCCACAGCTTGCTGGCTGTTGATTTTCTTTTGACTTTCTTATTGATGTTATTATTAAAACTAATGCTGTTATAACAAATGGTAACATATCATAAAAAGCATTTGGAATAGTAAAATATGTTTTTGGTGTATAATATTTTAGAATATTAAATGCTCCAAATATAAATGAACCGAATACTGCTTTATTTGGACTCCAAGAAGCAAATATAACAAGGGCTACTGATATCCAACCAAGTCCATTGACACTGTTACTCATCCAAACGCCACCGTTTATTATCATGGAACAATAAGCTCCTCCTATTCCACATATACCTCCGCCCAACAAAACATTTAAATATTTTAACTTAGTAACTTTTATTCCTGCTGCATCAGCTGCTCCTGGATTTTCTCCAATTGCCCTTAAATTTAATCCTAACTTTGTATGATTTAAATATATTCCGCAAGATATGGCTATTACTATACCTAAATATACAAATGGATTATATTGAAAAAATAATTGTCCTATTACAGGTATATCGCTTAACACTGGAATATATATATTGCTTATTTGTGCAGCAATATTTTCAGGAAGTTTTAATGAATTTGTGTTTGAATTTACAAGCATATATTCACCAAAAAAATTTGATAAACCTATACCAAAAATAGTAAGAGTTAGACCTGTTACATTTTGGTCTGCCATAAATGTTATGGTAAGTATTGCATAAATTAAAGCTCCAGCTAACCCTGCCACAAAAGCTGCAAGCAAAGCTATTAATAAATTATTAGTTAAAAAACCAGCCATAAATCCAGCACATGCGCCCAATGACATCATGCCTTCAACACCTAAATTTAAGTGTCCTGATTTTTCATTCATTATTTCACCAACCGTGCCAAATAAAAGTGGTGTTCCTGCAAATACTGCTGCAACTAAAAAATTTATAAACATATTCATTATTTATTACCTCCTTTATGGCGTAATACAAATTTATAACGAATAAAAAATTCACATCCTAAGATAAAGAATAAAATTATTCCTTGAAGCACACTTGCTGAATAAGTTGACAATCCATATGTTGACTGCATAACGCTACTTCCTTTTTCCAACACAGAAAATAAAAATGAAACCATTAAAATACCGAATGGATTTAAATTTGCAAGCCACGCAACGATAATAGCTGTAAAACCAACGCCTCCTGCTACTGAAGCAGCCAATGTCATATCAGAACCAGCTGATTGTATAACTCCAGTTATTCCACATATACCACCTGATAAAATCATAGTGCGAAGTATAATTTTTTTAACATTCATACCTGCATATCTTGATGTAGCTTGACTTTCCCCAACTACACTAATTTCATAACCATGTTTTGTATATACCATATATATAAATACAACTACAACTAATATTAAACCAACAATCCAACCAAATTGAACTCCTAATATTTTATCCAATTGAGCATTTGCTTCAAACCTTGCTATCTTAGGAAATCCTGATGAACCTGGATCTTTCCATGGGCCATCTCTTAAAAATGAAATAACATGTAAAGCTATATAATTTAACATTAAAGTTAACAATGTTTCATTTGTATTAAATTTGGATTTAAAATATGCAGGAATTAAACCCCATAATCCTCCTCCAATAAATCCAGATATAAACATTATTATAATGAGAACAATATGAGGAAGATCAGAATAAAACAATGCAAAATATGATGAAAAAACAGCTCCCATTATTATTTGCCCTTCAGCTCCTATATTCCAAAACTTCATTTTAAACGCTAATGTTATACCTAATGATGCCATCAAAAGAGGAATCATAAATTTCACGGTAGCTTGTATAGCCATTTTACTTCTAAATGCACCTGAAACTATAGTTAAATAAAGTTCAAAAGGATTAAAACCTATCAATAAAATAAATAAACCACCCGCTACTAAAGCAAGTATAAAAGCAATTATTCTTAATTTTATAATATCTAAATTTGAACGTTCTGCTCTTTTAACAGTACGAACTAAGGGTTCTCTAACTTTTATATTTTCTTGGCTTTTATTCATCACCTTCAACTCCTTTAAAACTTTTGCCTGCCATCATTAGTCCAATTTCTTCTTTTGTTGTTTCCTTTGTATCAACAATTCCTTTCATTTCTCCATTACATAAAACCATAATACGATCAGAAAGTTCTAATAACACATCCAAATCTTCACCTATAAATAAAACAGCTACACCCTTTAGCTTTTGCTCATTTAATAAATCATATATTACATAGGAAGAATTAATATCAAGTCCTCTGACAGGATATGCAGTGATTAAAACATTTGGATTTGAATCTATTTCTCTTCCAAGCAAAACTTTTTGAACATTGCCACCGGACATCATTCTTACAGGCATATCAACATTTGGTGTTACAATTTGCAATTTGTTTTTTAAATACTCTGCTAATTTTCTTGAAGGTTTTTTATCTATAAAAAATCCTTTACTTTTTCTATAGGATTTTAGCATCATGTTTTCAACCATACCCATGGAGCCAACAAGCCCCATTCCAAGCCTATCTTCAGGTACAAAACTCATACTAATTCCTAAATTTATAATTTCATCTGGAGTCTTTCCAATAATATTTTCTTTGTTACAAAGCACTGCGCCACTTTTTATTTTGATTAAACCAGCTATGGACTCGCAAAGTTCTTTTTGACCGCTGCCTGCTATTCCTGCTACTCCTAATATTTCTCCTCTTTTAAGTTTAAAATTAATATTTTTCAAACCCAAGGATCCATCTTCGTTCATTACAGAAAGGTCCACAACATTTAATATGGTTTTTTTACTTTCTACTTCTGGTCTATTTATTTTTAAACTAACAGGTCTTCCTACCATTAACTCAGTTAATTGTTTTTCATTTGAATCTTCTGTTTTTACAGTATCTATAAGTTTTCCTTTACGTAGAATTGCTACTCTATCAGAAACGGATAAAACTTCATGTAGCTTATGTGTAATAATTATAATTGCGCTTCCTTGTTCTTTCATTTTTCGAAGTATTGCAAATAATTTTTCTGTTTCTTGAGGTGTTAATACTGCTGTTGGTTCATCCAAAATTAAAATTTGGGCACCTCTGTATAATACTTTTAAAATTTCAACTGTTTGTTTCTCACTTACTGACATATTATATATTTTTTTCTCTGGTTCAATTTCTAAACCAAATTTGCTGCTTATATTTAAAATTTTATCTTTTAATATCTTGGGCTTTAAATATTTTTCTTTTGTTCCTAAAACTATATTATCCATTGCATTTAGAACTTCAACTAATTTAAAATGCTGATGAATCATACCTATACCATAATTAATTGCATCAGTTGGCGAACTTATAGAAACCTCATCTCCAGCTATGGATATAGTTCCTGCATCAGGATAATAAATACCTGACAACATGTTCATTAGAGTTGTTTTGCCTGAGCCGTTTTCTCCAAGCAATGCGAGAATTTCACCATATTTAATATTTAAATTTATGTTGTCATTAGCAACAACACTTCCAAATATTTTAGAAACGCCCTTAAGTTCAATGGCATATTTTGTTTCAATTAAATTTGACATATTAACTCCTATTGTAAATTACATTCTTCTTTTGAGCAGAACACAGAACAAGTGTTAGCTTTAAATAAAGCTAACACTTACATTCAATTTATTTTACAGTAACTGTTTTAAAGTACCAGTTAATTCCACCAGTAATTGTTGCATCGTCTAAAGTTTTACCTTCTTCTCCAACTGTTTTTCCATCATTAGTTTCTATAACGCCATCAAATACATTGAAGCTTCCATCAAGGATTCTTTTTTCTGCATCTTGTACTGCTTCTTTTGTACCTTCTGCTATAATGCTTTCATTTAATGGAGAAATTCCTACTAATTTTTCTTCCATTCCACCGTAATAATTTTCTCCAGTCCATGTTCCATTAATTAAATTTTCAACAGCCCAAGTATAATACTGTGACCAATCCCATACTGCAGATGTTAAAGTTGCTTTAGGAGCATCTTTAGACATGTCTGAATTATATCCTATTCCAAATGCACCAGATTTTTCAGCTTCTAACTGTGGGTTAGGTGTATCACAGTGTTGTGCTATTACATCACAACCTTCTGCTAATAATGCTTTTGCTGCATTTGTTTCTTCTTCTGGTGAGAACCAGCTATTAGTTACTTTAACAAATACTTTTGCATCAGGATTAACTGAATTTACTCCCATTGCAAATGCATTTATACCTCCAGTTACCTCAGAGTTTTCTTGGCCCATTGCTGCTACGTATCCAATTAAATTAGATTCTGTTTTTAAACCAGCAACTATACCTGATATATATCTTGCTTGATAAATTCTTCCAAAGTAATTGTTAAAGTTAGTTCCGTTACTTTTATAACCTGAACCGTGTGAAAATATAACATCTGGATATTCAGCTGCTAAAGCTTCCATTGTATCCATATATCCCCAACTTGTACCAAATATAATGTTAGCACCTTCTTCAATACATTCAAGAATTGCTGTTTCTGTAGCAGTTGGATCAGTATCATTTACATTGTTTTTACGAATGATTTGGCTATCATCAAGCCCAAGAGCTTTTTGCATTCCTACAATACCTTGGTCATGTGCATATGTATAACCAGAACCATCTGCAGGATTACCAATGTGAATAACACCCACTTTAATATCTTCTTTTGCTACTGCAGGCATTTTTCCTTGTGTTGATGTTTCTTCCTTAGTAGTTTCTTCTTTAGCTGGCTCCTGTTTTGTATCTTGTTTAGGACTACAAGCAGTAAGTGAAAATACTAAAGAAAGTGCTAAAATTAAGCTTAAAAACTTTTTCATTTTAAATCTCCTTTAAATTTTTTTAATATTAATATGTATATGAGAAAGTTGAAATCCATTAAAAGGTTTCTCCTTGCATCATCTTTGGTGATAAATGAGAAGGATGCTTCGTATTACTTCTCATTTTGTACAATAAACAACCCAATAAATATAAATATATATATTTATTTATATTTGCCATTTTGAGCGGTAGGGAAGAATCTAATTTGTTAAAAACATAAGATCCTTCACTATCGTTTTGGATGACAAGCTTCAGAAATTTAATTATAGATCCTTCACTATGTTCAGGATGACAAGCCAACATATTATATATTTGCAATATCTTTTCTGTATTGCATTTTATCAAAACTTATTTTAGGGATATTTTTATAAACTTTTTCTCTTGCTTCTTCAATTGTTTTACCAAGTGCAGTTACAGCTAAAACCCTTCCGCCGTCAGTTAATACTTTTCCATCCATTAATTTTGTTCCACCATGGAATATTATTATATCATCATCTACATCATCAAGGCCAGTAATATTTATTCCTTTTTCATAATACTCAGGATATCCACCAGATGCAAGTATTACAGTAACACTTTTTTCCTGTTTCCATTGTAAATCTTCTTCTGATAAATTTCCATCTATACATTTTTCCATTATATCCAACAAATCTGATTCAAGTCTTGGAAGTATTACTTCAGTTTCAGGATCACCAAAACGAGTATTATATTCTAAAACTTTTGCTTCATCCCCAGTAATCATAAGACCAACAAATAAAATACCTTTGAAATTTATATTTTCATTTTTAAAACCATTTAATGTTGTATCAAGAATATTTTCTTTAATATAATTTCTTAATTTATCAGTATATATAGGATTTGGTGAAAAACATCCCATGCCACCAGTATTTAAACCAAGATCATTATCAAGTGCTCTTTTATAATCACGAGCACTTTCCATAGGTATAATTTTATTGCCATCTACAAAACATAAAAGTGATGTTTCTGTTCCGCTTAAAAATTCTTCTATAACTACTGTTGCTCCTGCATCTCCAAATTGCTTATCTTCCATGATATTTTTAATAGCTTTTTCTGCTTCATCTAAACTCTCACAAATTAAAACACCTTTTCCAGCAGCAAGTCCATCTGCTTTAACAACTATTGGAACACTAAAATGTTTTAAACCATTTAAAGCTTCTTTGGCATCAGTGTACACTTCATATTTAGCAGTTGGAACCTCATATTTTTCCATAAAATATTTTGAATATGATTTACTTCCTTCTAATCTTGCACCCTTTGCATTTGGCCCGAATGCTCTTATGTTTTTTTCATTTAACATGTCGACTAATCCTGAAACTAAAGGTCCTTCTGGGCCTATAACTGCTAAATCTATTTTTTCATTCACTGCAAATGAAACTATATCATTTAAATTTTCTGCATTAATATTAATACATTCTGCTAATTGGCGTATACCTGCATTACCAGGTATACAGTACAACTTTGATATTCTATGGCTTTGTTTAAGCTTATAGCATATAGCATGTTCTCTTGCGCCGTTTCCAACAACTAATACTTTCATAATTTCCTCCAAAAAAATATTAATGTTTAAAATGTCTCATATTTGTAAAAAGCATTGAAATATTGTAATTGTCGCATGCTTCTATGGAGTCATTATCTTTAATGGAACCACCGGGCTGAATTATAGCAGTAATTCCTGCTTGTGCAGCTGCTTCAACACAATCTGAAAATGGGAAAAATGCATCCGAAGCAAGGCTTGCTCCTGTTAAAACATCTTTACCAAGTGATTCTTCTGCATGTTCAATTGCTTGTTTGCAAGCCCAAATACGATTTACCTGTCCAGGTCCAACTCCTATGGACTGTCCATTTTTAACTATAACAATAGCATTTGATTTTGTATGTTTTACAATTTTCCACGCCATTAACATATCTTTTAATTCCTGATTTGATGGTTCTCTTTTAGTAACTGTTTTTAATTCACCATCTGAAAGTTTTGAATCTATAGTTTGAACTAAAATGCCTCCAGCAACCTTTTTAAGGTCATAAGAGTTTTCATTTTGTTTTTGCATTATATTTTCTATTTTTAATAATCTTATATTTTTCTTTTGTTTTAATATTTGTAAAGCATTTTCAGTAAATGATGGAGCAACAACTATTTCAATAAATATTTTATTTATTTCGACCGCAGTTTTTTCATCTATTTCTCTGTTAGCAACTATTATTCCACCGAACACTGATGTAGGGTCTGCTGAATAAGCTTTTATATAAGCATCATAAATATTATCAGCTGTTCCAACGCCACATGGATTAGAATGTTTACATCCAACAACAGTTGGTTCTTCAAATTCTTTTAAAAGTTCTAAAGCTCCATTTGTATCATTTATATTATTAAATGATAATTCTTTTCCATGAAGCTGTTCTGCAGATGTTAAAAGACCATTATTTTTACTAATTTCTTTATAAAAAGCTGCTTTTTGATGAGGATTTTCACCATAACGCATATCTTGAACTTTTTCATAAGTCATTGTAATAGTTTGAGGCAATTGGAAATCTTCTCTTTGCTTTTTCATATATTCAGCTATTAAAGCATCATAACTTGCAGTGTGAGCAAATACTTTTGAACAAAGATAAAATTTAGTGTCTAAAGAAACTTGACCTTCATTAGTTAATTCTTCTATAACCTTATCATAATCCATTGGGTCTATGACAACAGCAACATCCTGATAATTTTTAGCAGCAGAACGGAGCATTGTTGGTCCGCCTATATCTATGTTTTCAATTGCTTCTTCTCTTGTAACATTGTCTTTTAGAATTGTTTGCTTAAAAGGATATAAATTAACAACAACTATATCTATAGTTTCTACATTTAATTCTTTTAATTGCTTCATATGTTCAGGATTATTTCTTATAGCCAACAATCCAGCATGGATATTTGGATGAAGAGTTTTTACTCTACCATCCAAGCATTCAGGAAACCCTGTTACATCAGAAATTCCTATTACATTTATACCAGCATCACATAGTGCTTTATGAGTTCCTCCAGTAGAAATTATTTCAATTCCTAATTTTTGAAGTTCTTTTGCAAATTCAACTATTCCTGTTTTATCTGAAACGCTTATTAAAGCTCTCATTTATTGACTCCTTTATGATAGCAATGAATTAATAATAATTGCTATTTAATTTTTACTTTTCTTCCTACAACTTCAATTTTATTTTCGCAATAATATTTTAAAGCTAATGGTAAAAGTTTATGTTCAACTTCTAGTATTCTTTCTTGCAGAGTTTCAGCTGTATCATCATAATGAACGCTTACAGATTCTTGAAAAATAATTGGGCCATTGTCTGCTTCTTCATTGACAAAATGAACTGTTGCCCCACTTAATTTAACTCCATAATTTATTGCTGCTTCATGTACTTTAAGTCCATAATATCCTTTACCACAAAATGAAGGTATTAATGATGGATGGATATTTATAATTTTGTTGCTATATGTTTCAATAAATTTATTTGTCAGAATTTTTATATACCCTGCTAAAACTACTAATTCAACACCGTGACTTTTGAGTTCTTTTATAATAGCTTCATTATATTCTTCTATGTTAGAATAATTTTTTTCATTTATAAAAACTGCACCTATATTATGATTTCTTGCTCTTTGTAATCCATAAGCATTTTCTTTATTAGAAATAACTACTTGTATTTTTCCATTTATAAAACCTGATTCTACACTATTTATAATGGATTGTAAATTTGTTCCAGAGCCTGACACTAAAATACCAATTTTTATTTGTGGCATATTTTAAGAGCTCCTTCTCGTTTAACAGTTTTACCTATTATTACAGGTTTTTCGGATCTGCTTTTTAAATAATTCATTACATCATTTGAAATTTCAGGGCTAACTGCCATTACCATTCCTATTCCCATATTAAATGCAGAATACATTTCATCCATATCCACATTTCCTTCTCTTTGCATTAATTTAAATATAGGAAGAACATCAATATCTTTAGTATCAATATCAGCAGTTATACCTTCAGGAAACATTCTTGGAATATTTTCATAAAAGCCACCGCCTGTTATATTTGATAGACCTTTTATTTCATATTTAGAAATTAAGTCAAGTATTAATTCAACATATATTCTTGTTGGTGTTATCAATGCATCACCTAATGTAGAGCTAAGTTCATACACATATTCATTTACATTATAATTTTTATGATCGAAAAATATTTTTCTTACTAATGAATAACCATTAGAATGAATTCCACTTGAAGGTATTCCTATTAAAATATCTCCGTCAACTATTTTACTTCCATTTATTATTTTCTTTTTATCTACTATACCAACACAAAATCCTGCAATATCATATTCGCCATCACCATAAAGACCTGGCATTTCTGCAGTTTCTCCTCCTATTAAAGCAGCCCCCGCTTTAATACATCCGTTAGCTACACCTTTAACTATATCAGATGCTTTTTTAGGATCTAATTTACCTGTAGCAATATAATCTAAGAAAAATAATGGTTTAGCACCTTGACATATTACATCATTTACGCACATAGCTACTGCATCTTCACCAATAGTATCATGTTTGTCAGTTTTAAATGCTATCATTAATTTAGTACCAACACCATCAGTTCCAGAAACTAAAACTGGTTCTTCGTACTCATCCTTATTTAATGCAAAAAGTCCACCAAAACCTCCAATGTCGGATACAACACCTTTTGTGTATGTTTTTTTTACATAATCTTTTATAAGTCTTACAGTTTCATATCCTGCATGAATATCTACGCCAGAATCTTTATATGTTAATTTATCAGACATGTTATTTCTCCTTTTTATATATCAAAGTTTGGCACTTCCATTGGATAATCGCCATTCAAACATGCTAAGCAAAAGCCTTGTTCATGACCAGTTGATTTAATTAAACCTTGTAGGCTTAAATAGTACACACTGTCTGCATTTATATATTCTCTAATTTCATCAATAGTTTTAGTTGCACCTATTAAAAAACTTCTATATGGTGTATTTATACCAAAGAAACATGAATGAGTTACAGGAGGAGATGCTATTCTAACATGTACTTCCTTTGCTCCAGCTTCTTTAACCATAGAAACTATTTGTTTTGTTGTAGTTCCTCTTACTATACTGTCATCTACCATTACAACTATTTTATCTTTTACAAGTTCTTTTAAAACACTTAATTTTGTTTTAACACCCTGTTCTCTTAAATCTTGAGTAGGTTCTATAAAAGTTCTTTTTGCATATCTGTTTTTAATAAGTCCAAGTCCAAAAGGAATACCAAGTTCTTCTGCATAACCAATTGCTGCAGGTGTTCCTGAGTCTGGAACTGAAAAAACTAAATCTGCTTTAACAGGAGATTCTTTTGCTAATAATTTTCCTGATTCATATCTTGTTTTATATACATTAATGCCGTCGATGTCAGAGTCAGGTCTTGCAAAATATACATATTCAAATATACATGATTTTTTCTGAGCATATTTTGAACTTTTAATACTTTCAATACCATTTCCATTTATAATAACTATTTCACCTGGCTCAATATCTCTTACAAATTCAGCACCCATTGCGCTTATTGCACAACTTTCAGATGCTAAAACATAGCCATCTTCTCTTTTCCCAAGACAAAGAGGTCTAAGACCAAAATTATCTCTTACTCCAATTAATTCTTTTTCTGTCATAATAACAAATGCATATGCACCTTTTATTATTTCAACTACATTTTTAATAGATTTTAAAAGATCACCAGTTGAATGCCTTGCAATCATGTTTGCAACAACTTCAGTATCAGTTGTAGTTTGAAATATAACACCTGAGTCCTCTAAAATATCCCTCATAGAATCTGCATTTACTAAATTTCCGTTGTGAGCAAGTGCCAATGTTCCTTTTTTATATCTTACAACTAAGGGCTGAGCATTTTCTTTTGCACTTTCTCCAGTTGTAGCATATCTAACATGACCTATGGCAATATCTCCATTAAACTTTTGAATAACATCCTTAGTTAAAACATCTGATACAAGACCCATGTCTTTATGGTAGTCTATTCTTTCGCCAGTATGAATTGCCATACCTGCACTTTCCTGACCTCTATGTTGAAGTGCAAACAATCCATAATATATTAATTGTGAAGTTATATTTTTATTTTCCGAGAAAACTCCTATGACACCACATTCTTCGTGGAGTTTGTCATCATCTAATATATCAATGCTCATATTTTCGTACATTTTTTCTCCTTATTTTTGGCTAATTCTTTGAAGAACTTCTTGATATACTTCTTCTACTCCGCCCATATCTCTTCTAAAACGGTCTTTATCAAGTTTTTTATTTGTTTCAGCATCCCATAAACGGCATGTGTCAGGTGATATTTCATCTGCTAAAATCACTTGTCCATCATATAAACCAAACTCAAGTTTAAAATCTATTAATTTAATATTTATTTCAAGGAAAAACTTTTGTAATATTTCATTTACTTTTAAAGCATATTTCTTAACTACATCAAGTTGTTCTTCTGTAGCATATTCCATTGCTGCAATGTGATAATCATTAATCATTGGGTCACCAAGTTCATCATTTTTATAAGAAAACTCAAGAACTGTTTTTTTCATCACAGTGCCTTCTTCTATACCCAATCTATTTGCTAAAGAACCTGCTGCAATATTTCTTACTATTACTTCTAAAGGTAATATTTTTACTGCTTTTACAAGGGACTCTCTATCATTTAAAAGTTCAACTTGATGAGTTGGTATTCCTTCTTTTTCAAGCATTTGAAAAAGTGCAGCTGACATTTTGTTATTAACAACGCCTTTACCAACTATAGTACCTTTTTTTTCACCGTTAAATGCTGTAGCATCGTCCTTATATTCAACGATATATAATTTTTCATTGTCTGTTTTAAAAACCTTTTTTGCTTTTCCTTCATATAACATTTGTAATTTTTCCATTTTTTCTCCTCCGATTAACCCATTTTTATTTTTTCATTTAATTTTTTATCTTTAATAATAACTTTTTGAGCCATATCTTCTTTATATTCTTTAAATTTTTGCCTTAAATCTGCATATTTAACCGATAAAATTTGAACTGCTAAAAGTGCAGCATTTTCAGAAGAGTTAATTGCAACAGTTGCAACTGGAACTCCAGGAGGCATTTGTACTATAGCTAAAAGAGCATCCATTCCATCAAGTTCTGTTGATTTTATTGGAAGACCTATAACAGGAAGAGGTGTACATCCTGCTAATACTCC
>JARBUP010000158.1 GCA_029239575.1 Bacillota bacterium | reverse complement strand
GCTACTATAACTTTTGTTCCAGGAGTTAATGCTTCTTCTTGGCTTATATCATTTATTTCTTTTAAATAATTCATAGAAACATTATAGTTTTTAGCTATATCCCAAAGTGTTTCTCCGTTTTGAACTACTCTGAATATTAAGCTTGGCTGTTTGCTTTTATCTAATAAACCAACTTCTGTAATGTTGCTTATTATTGAAATAGGTGTTGTTCTTTTTAATTTTGCATCAGTTTTAATGTCGCAGCTTATCATAATGGAATTACTACCTTTTCTATAAGCACTACATCTATTAATTGTTACATTTGAATAAATGTCACACAGCTTTTCATCTTCACTTAAATCCATAGAAGCTGTAAAAGGCATTGATGCATATGCTTTATCAAGTTTGTTTATTTCTCCATTTAAATATAATAAATTAACATCTAAAAATCCATCAACTAAAAACTTGTTGTCAACAACTCTTTTTTCAGAAATTTTAGGACTGATATCAACTGTATAAACATCTTTAATAGTCCCTGTTGTTACATCAAAATTATTTTCATACTTCATTGTAGAGCTTTTTATATTTTTTAGAGATGTTAAATTAACATCTTCCCAAACAGTGTCTAATTCAACTTCTGTTGAATAAGCATCTGTTATTAAGTTTTTACCTACAGTATCATATAAAACAGCTTTTAGCATTAAATCTGCATTGAATTCTATGAGTTTTTTCTCATCATCATTATTTTCAACTGTATTATATGTTAAATCATTTATAACTACTTCTACATCTCTTAACATATCTTCAGATGAATTTTTAATTTCAAAATAATGAGTGAATGGGAATTCTTCTGAAACGAATCCAGTTGAAAATACACCATCATCCTCAGTAAATAAAAATCCTACTTTTAAAATTCCTTCAACTAACATTCGTTCATTCATAATATCAACATTAGTTATGTAAGCATCTGCATCAGTTTTTAGAATTTTACTGATACCGTTAGAATTTTTATTTAATTCTATAGCATCATTAACATTTAATTCTTCTTTTAATTGTGAAATTACATCAGTATAGTCAGCATTTCTTGATTTTGCCTGAAAACTTCCATTTGAATCAAAACTTGAAATAAAGCTCACAGGATGTTTGTTTTCTACATCAAAGTCAAGATTTACAACTGCTTTAACGAGTACAGTATTTTCTGGTAAAAGTTCAGAATCTACGTAATCAATAAAAGGTGTAACTGTAGCTTCCATATTTTCGTGAGCGCCAGGCACTGAAATTTCTTCAGAAAATGGAATTTTTCCTTCTTTAGAGCATATTGTCATGTCTTCGTCATTTGAGCGGTAAATAATATTGTATATTAAATCCCCATTTACCGCTATTTTGTCTTTTAACACATTAGATGAGTTAATTTTAGCTTTTGCTTCTGTAGAAATAATTTTTCCGATATCTAAGTCATCAGATATCGTAATTTCATTTTCTAATAAAGCTTCATAAGTATTTGAATCAATTATTTCGTTAATTAAAAAAGTATCGCTTAATAATTTAAACAAATTGAATCCCCCTTTTTATTGCATAGTTTTATTACCTGATGATTTGTTTGATATCAGATGTAATAATTACAATTAGACTGCATTCTTTTATAAATATATATGCCTTTTATTTTAAGAGTAGTACAACTTAAATTAAAAAAGTTAAAAAAAATCATTGACCTTTTTATTGATTTAATATAAAATAGCTAAGTAAATTGATTGTCGTATTTTGTTTTGCAAAAATACAATTTAATAATAATGTTGTTCTTAAAGAACAAATTATATAGCAACTATTAACTGTTGAACGTTAAATAGAGACTTAAAAAAAAACCCCTTTTTTAAAGTCTCTTTTTTTATTTTATTTTTAAGTACTATATTTAATGCACGTTTATTTTAAGTTATATAAGTTATTTATTATCAAAATAAAACATGGGAGGAGAATATGCCAAAGTACATTTTTATAACGGGCGGAGTTGTATCGTCATTAGGTAAAGGAATAACTGCAGCATCTCTGGGAAGACTGCTTAAATCAAGAGGATTAAAAGTAACGCTGCAAAAATTTGATCCATATTTAAATGTTGATCCAGGCACAATGAGTCCATATCAGCATGGTGAAGTTTTTGTAACAGATGATGGTGGCGAAACTGATTTGGATTTAGGTCATTATGAAAGAATTGTGGATATTGATCTTTCTAAATATTCAAGCATTACTTCCGGTAAAATTTATTGGTCAGTACTTAACAAAGAAAGAAAAGGAGATTATCTTGGAGCTACTGTTCAGGTTATACCTCACATTACAAATGAAATAAAAAGTATGGTAAAAAGAATTTCATCAGTTAACGATGTTGATGTTGTTATAACTGAAATAGGTGGAACAATAGGTGACATTGAAAGTTTGCCGTTTATAGAGGCAATAAGACAATTTAAATATGAAATTGGAAGGGATAATGTAATGTATATCCACGTTACTTTACTTCCATATTTATCAAAAGCAGGTGAATTAAAAACTAAACCAACTCAGCATTCAGTAAAAGAATTGTTGAGTATTGGAATTCAGCCTGATATGCTTGTTTGCAGAACGGAGAAGGAATTATCAGATGATATAAAAGCTAAAATAGCTTTGTTTTGCAATGTTGATAAAGATTATGTAATTCAAAATGCTGATGCTGACTCACTATATGAAGTTCCACTTTTATTAGAAAAAGAGGGTTTAGCTAAATTAGTGTGCAAGAGATTAAATTTGGTGTGCTCAGAACCTAATTTAAAGGAGTGGATCAATATGGTTGAATGTTCGAAAAATCCACAGCACAATGTAAAAATAGCTTTAGTAGGAAAATATGTTGAATTAAAAGATGCATATTTGTCAGTAGCTGAAGCGTTAAGACATGCGGGCATAGATAATTCTTGTAATGTTGAAATTAAGTGGGTGCATTCAGAACAAGTTTCTTTAATTAATTATGAAGAAATTTTAAGTGACTGTGACGGTATACTTGTACCTGGTGGATTTGGAGATAGAGGCATTGAAGGTAAAATTCTTGCAGCTAAATATGCAAGAGAAAGAAAAGTACCATTCCTTGGCATATGTCTTGGTATGCAAATGGCAGTTATTGAATTTGCAAGGGGAGTCCTTGGTTATGAAAATGCTGACAGTACTGAATTTAATTTAAATTCAAAATATCCTGTAATTGATTTAATGCATGATCAAATTGATGTAGAAAATAAAGGCGGAACAATGAGGCTTGGTAGCTATCCTTGCAGGCTAAAAGAAAATACAAAAGCAAAACGAGCATATGGCACAGATGATATAATTAATGAAAGACATAGGCACAGATATGAATTTAATAATGAATTTAGAAATATATGTGAAGAAAACGGACTTATAATATCAGGTATGTCACCTGACGGAAAATTAGTTGAAATAGTAGAACTTAAAGATCATCCTTGGTATGTTGCTGCTCAGTTCCATCCTGAATTTAAATCAAGACCTACAAGAAGCCATCCATTATTTAAAAATTTAATAAAAGCTGCTATAGACAATAAAAGTAATAAATAAAAAAGTAAAAAAAATATAATATAAAATGTTTAATTGATTGAAAATATATTATGTGTATGATATACTTTCATTCATGTTTTTAAGGAGAAATTAATAATGAAAATTGGATTTGATAACGAAAAGTATTTAAAAATGCAATCAGAACACATTAAGAAAAGAATTGAAGAATTCGATAATAAACTTTATCTTGAGTTTGGTGGAAAATTATTTGATGATTATCATGCTTCAAGAGTTCTACCTGGATTTGAGCCGGACAGCAAATTAAAAATGCTATTACAACTTAAAGATCAAGTAGAAATTGTCATAGCTATAAGCGCTAATGCTATCGAAAGCAACAAAATTCGTGGAGACCTTGGAATTACATATGATGATGATGTATTTCGTCTCATAGATGAATTCAGAGCAATTGGACTATTTGTAGGAAGTGTTGTTATTACACAATATTCTGGGGAAGCAGCAGCTGACCAATTCCGTCAAAAGCTACAAGCGTTAAAAATAAAATCTTACCTTCATTATATAATAGAAGGTTATCCATCAAATATTAAACATATTGTATCTGATGAAGGTTATGGAAAAAATGATTATATAGAGACTGAAAGACCTTTAGTTGTTGTAACTGCACCTGGACCTGGAAGTGGAAAAATGGCAACATGTCTTTCACAGTTATATCAAGAAAACAAACGCGGCATAAAAGCTGGATATGCTAAATTTGAAACATTCCCAATTTGGAATCTTCCTTTACATCATCCTGTTAATATAGCATATGAAGCAGCAACAGCAGATTTAAATGATGTTAATATGATTGACCCATTCCATTTAGAAGCATATGAAAAAGCAACTGTTAATTACAACAGGGATATTGAAATTTATCCTGTTTTAAATGCGATGTTAGAACAAATTTTAGGAAAAAGTCCATATAAATCACCAACTGATATGGGTGTTAATATGGCAGGATACTGCATAATAGATGATGAAGTTTGTAGAAATGCATCAAAGCAAGAAATCATAAGAAGATATTATCAGTGTCTTTGTGATTTAAAACGAGGCTTAAGTACAAAAAGTATTTTATTTAAATTAGAATTAACTATGAAACAAGCGGATACTTCTGAGTGTGATAGAAAAGTTGTAGAGTATGCATTAGATCGCGAAGAAGAAACAGGTTTACCAGCAGTGGCTATAGAGCTTCCTGACGGACAAATTGTAACAGGTAAAACTTCAGATTTATTAGGAGCTTCTGCTGGAGCACTTTTAAATGCTTTGAAAACTTTAAGTGGAATTAATCATGAAATACATTTAATTTCACCTGAAGCAATTGAACCTATTCAAACATTAAAAACTTCATATTTAGGAAGCAATAATCCAAGACTTCATACGGATGAAATTTTAATAGCTCTTTCTGTAAGCGCATCACATAATCCAACTGCTAAGCTTGCATTAAAGCAGCTTCATATATTGAAATGCTGTGAAGTACATTCAACAGTTCTTTTATCTTCAGTTGATCAACAAGTATTTAAAAAACTTGGCATGAATATAACGTGCGAACCAAAATACGAATCAAATAAAATATATCATAAACATTAAACAAAGAAGGGGACGGTCCCACGGACTGTCCCCAAATTTTTTTTTGGTAATTTAATCTTTAATTTTTTCAGTTTCTTTCTTTTGAGAAGTAATATAATAAAATACACCTGATAAAATTATAGTTCCACCTATTAAAGTATATATAGAAGGAATTTCTTTGAAAATTATTAAAGCAAGAATACTTGCAAAAATAGGTTCACAAAGAGTTGAAACAGAAATTAAAGTTGCAGAAACATATTTCATTAAATAATTGTATAAAGTGTGCCCAAGTATAGAACAGAAAAACGCAAGACATATGAACAATATAAATTCTTTTGCAGCGTATGGGTAAATAGGTGTTTTTGTAGCAAAACACATTAAAAATAAAACTACTACTGAAACAGAATAAACAATAAAAACATATGCACCTGCACTGACATCTTTTCTTACGATGCCGCCTATAACAAAATACCCAGCTACAAAAATTCCACCTGTTATGGCAAGTATATTGCCTAACATCATTCCATTATTATTACCACCAGAACTTCCTAAAGCAATAATTGCAGTTCCAATTAAAGACATTGAAATACCTATGAGCATTTTATAACTAAATTTTTCTTTTAATATAAAATAATTTGCTATAGCTACAAAAATAGGACTGCAAGATACAAGAATAGTTGAATTTGCTATGGTTGTCATATTTATAGAAGCAATCCATGAAGCAAAATGAAGTGCAAGGAATATCCCACTAATAATACATAAAATAAAATGTCGCTTAGTCATATTTTTTAAAGAGTCTCTTTCTTTCATTACAACAGGAAATAAAAGCATTAAAACTGTAAAAAGCATCCTGTAAGCTGAAATTACAAGCGAAGGAGCATCTGACATTCTAATAAAAATAGAAGATAGAGAAGTAAATAATACTCCTATTAAAACTATGTACTTATAAGGCAAGTTTTTCATAATTTTTCCCCAAAATTAAGTCTTTTTAGATACTTTTTAAATAATTGTTTATTAATTGTGTTGATTTTTTTGCAGCTATTTTTACAAATGATGGGAAATCCATATGAGCTGAACCGTCTGCTTTATCTGACATTGCTCTAACTATACAGAAATCAACTGAGTTTAAATAACAAACATGACCTATAGCAGCGCCTTCCATCTCAGCACATAATGCATCAAAATTATTTACAATATGATTTTTTTGGTTTTCACTACAAATAAATTGGTCTCCTGATGCTATTGTTCCAACAAAAACATTTGTATTTTCTAAACTTTCAGCAGCTGTTTTTATTTTTTCTACCACATGTGCAGCACATGGTATTTTAATTATATCTAAACCAGATATAAAACCAACTGGATCACCTAATGCAGATGTGTCCATATCATGTTCTACAACAAAATCAGAAATAACTAAATCAGCTACTCCAGATTTAGCAACAACAACATTTTTACCATGAATTGTTCCTTCGTAATAAGTAGTGTTGCTTATTTGTGTTTCTATAATATTTTCCATTGATTCTTTTATTTCAGCTACTTCAATTTCCATAGCCCCTATAATACCTATTTTCATTTTTCCTCCGTGTATTCAGTTAATCATTTATGTAATATTTCAATTTTAATATAGTAAAACATATATGTCAATAAATGCATTTTTAAAAAAATATATATATGCTAAAATTTTCTTTATTTTTTTATAAAAGATGGTAAAATATATACTAATGAGGTGTGAAATGTATTATACATATATTGTAGAATGTAGTGATGGTACACTATATACGGGATTCACTGTAAATTTAGAAAAAAGAATTAAAACCCACAATGAAAAAAAGGGAGCTAAATATACAAGGGGGAGAACTCCTGTTGTGTTAAAATATTATGAGCAATTTGAAAATAAAATAGATGCCATAAAACGTGAAGCGGAAGTTAAAAAATTAAATAAATTAAATAAATTAACACTTGTTAAAAATTTTAACATTGATAAATAAAACTATATTAAATATAAGTGGAATTTGGTATAATTATATTAATTTATAGAATGGAGCTAATTATATGAAAGATACTAAAATTGTAGTAGATAGCTGTGTTGATTTTAATGAAGATACTAAAGATTTTGAAAGAATTCCTTTTAAAATTTTAATAGATGATGATGAAATTGTGGATTCAGGTTTGGACATTAATGAACTTATCGACAAAATGAAAAAAACTAAAAATCAAATTAAAACGGCATGTCCTTCACCAGAAGAATTTATGAATAAATTTAATGAGTATAAAAATATTTTTGCAGTTACTATATCGGGACAATTAAGTGGTTCATATAATAGCGCTATTTTAGCAGTTAATTTATTAAAAGAAAAATTCCCGGATAAATTTGTACATATTTTTGATTGCAAAACAGCAGCAACAGGGGAAACTCTAATTGCTTTAAAAGTTAAGCAGCTTGTGGATGAAAATTTAAATGCTCAAGAGATTATTGAACATACAAATAAATATATATCAAAACTAAAAACATTTTTCATAGTTGAATCCCTAGACAATTTAGCTAAGAACGGAAGAATAACAAATTTTAAAGCTATGTTAGGAAACATGCTTCATATAGTTCCTATAATGGGTGAGGACGGCGAAGGAAAAATTGTATTAAAAGAACAGGTTAGAGGGCGAAAAAAAGCTTTTGAAAGATTAGTTGATATGATTGGCGAAAATAATGTTGATTTTGAAAATACAATTCTTGGCATAACTCATGTAAATTGTATAGAAAAAGCTGAAAAGTTAAAAGAACAAATAGTATCAAAATATCCATTTAAAGAAATTAAAATATTTGATGCAAGTGGCTTAAGCACTGTTTATGCTGATAATGGCGGAATAATAATAGCGTACTAATTATGAATATTAAGCAAAAATTTAATATTTAATAAAAAATGTTAGAATTGTTTAAAATAGGGTATAAATATAAAATACAATATTTACAATTGGAGGCGTTAAAATGGATTATAAAACTATTATTTCAAAGAAAAGATCTGTAAGAAATTATAAAAAGGATACTGTTGATGATAAAGTATTTGATGAATTAAAAGTTTATTACAAAAACCATAAAAAATTAGTTGATGGAATTGAAATTGAAATTCTTGTTAAAAGCAAAAATGATGTATATGAAAAATTAAATGGAGTAGCAGGTTATAAGGGTATTATGCTTGAAGCTCCTCATTATATGATAATATTATCTGATGAAAAACAAAATTATATAGAAAATGCTGGATATGTTGTAGAAAATATAATGGTAAAAGCTTATGATCTTGGAGTAGGATCATGCTGGATTACATTTGATGATGGCGAATTAATCAAAGAAAAACTTTCTATTAAATCAGACAAAAAACTTGCTGGACTTATAGCTTTGGGATTTGATGACAATAAATTAAAAATATTTAATGAACCTAAAACAGGGGATAATCCATCTAAAGCAAATATTAGGTTTGAAGAAGATAATGTAACAATAATGCTTGATGTGGAAGATGTTGTATTTATAGAAAAATGGGGAAATAGAGCAGATGCTGATGAACTTCAAATAAGAGGACTTCTTGATGCATTTAATTTTGCAAGGTTTGCTCCATCATCTCTAAA
>JARBUP010000157.1 GCA_029239575.1 Bacillota bacterium | reverse complement strand
GTAGAAATAAAAGATGATCTTTTAGTAAAAGAAAATACATCTTCTAAAACTCTTGATATACTTATGATTGATGATAAATAAGATTTGACTGAAATTATGTGTGAGCTCATAAGTTTTTTAGGTCATAGAGCTGAATCAGCATTAAACGGAAAGGACGGTATATTAAAAGCTAAAGAGCTCCATCCAGATGTGATTATATGCGATATTGGATTGCCAGTCATGAACGGTTATGAAGTTGCTAAAAATATCCGTAATGAAAATGATTTAAAAAACATATATTTAATTGCTTTATCAGGTTATGCACAACAAGAAGATGTTGAGCGTTCAAGAAAAGCTGGTTTTAACAGGCATTTAGCTAAACCATTATCCATGGAAACTTTGAAGGCAAACTTAGATGAAATATCTTCTTAAATTAAAGAACATATGTCAATAATTTCCTTAGCATAATATAATTAAATATTACAAATCATAAGACTGTTGAACTGATTTTAATGTAGATGAAACAGTCTTTTTCTTGATTTTTCAAAAAAACAATTAAATTTTTAAATATTAGACCTCTTTATGAAATTATGTTATAATGTGATTACCACCCAAAAAGTCACGGAGTGACTTTTGTTGAAAGTTATAAGTTATAACTTTCAACAGCATTCTGCGAATGCTGGGTAATCATATTGCGATTGTACCAGTTTCGACTTTGTCGCAACTTTCTGCAAGCTCGCTTGCAGAAAAAAGTCGTGAAACGACTTTCTGGTAAACAATCATAATGTTTTATAATAAGTGGTTTTTAAAAATAATGAAATATGAGGAGTTTATAATTTGAATAATGAAAATTCAATAAATGTAGTAAAAGAGGAAAAGAAAATAATGAGTAATGAATATGAAATAAAAGATGATAAAGTTATTTTAAAATTGAAAAAACGCGATGGTTTATTTATCGATGCTCAAATAGATAAAGAGGATTTAGATAAAGTATTGAACAAAGGAACTTGGTCTCCCGAATGGAACAAAGACTATAGTAACTATTTAGTACAAAATATTAGCTATAATGTTGTTGATGGGAAAAAACTAAAGGAAAAAATTTCTCTACATTCTTTTGTTTTAGATAAAGATTCTAAAACTCCTATTTTACATCTTGATGGAAACCCATTAAATAATTGTAGGTCAAACTTAAAAGTGTATAGTCAAAATATGAAAAATGAATATGAAGATATAGATGATGATTCTGTTTTTATTATATTAAGAGATAACAATGGAGTTAAAAGAGCTAAAACATATATAGACAAAGATGATTTAGATAGAGTAATAAATAGCGGATATACTTGGTGTTATTTTAGATATAATAAATCACCATATGCTGTTGCAAATACAGAAGAAGGAAGAATTTATTTGCATAATTTTATTATGAAAAATAAGGAAGACATGGTTATTGATGATAAAATTCATAATACTTTAGACAATAGAAAAAAAGAACTAAGTAAATGCAACTTTAAGCCAAGACAAGCGGAATAAAAATTACCCAAAAATTTATGAAATAAAATAGAAATTTCAAGGAACAGAAAAATGCAAAATAATATGATTGAACAAATGAAGAAAATTATAGAAGAAAAAAAACAAGCAAGTGCTAAACAAGGTTATAAAAAGGTCATAGAATCAAAACAAATGAATGGGTCACGAAAAGCTATTAAAAACAATAAAAGTGGCGGAGCGTTTGACAGGTAATAATTAGCACTTAAAATATAAAACATATATCTAACACATGTAGGTATATGTTTTATATATTTATAAATACAATAATTCAAGGAGATTAAATGAATAATAATTATATATTAGATAAAATAAAATATGCATTGGATTTAAAAAACAAGGATATGGTAGATATATTTAAATTTGGTGATATTGACATATCTGAAGAAGAAGTTCAGAAACTGTTGGATGATGCAAGAGGAAATAGTTCTGATGAAAATGACAAACTTAATGAAATTGAAGAAATTAATAAATGTAAGAATATTACATTGGAATGCTTTTTAAATGGTTTAATTACATTTAAAAGAGGGGAAAAAGAAACAAAAACAGGACAACCAGAAATACTTTCAATAAAAGGGAATAAAAATATAAATAACATTATGTTAAAAAAACTAAAAATAGCACTTTCACTTTCAAGTCAAGATATGCTTGATATTTTAGAAGAAGTGGGTGACCCATTAACAAAAGGTGAATTATCAGATATATTTAGGAAAGAAGGACATAAACATTATAAAAGATGTAGTGATAAACACGCTATAAATTTTTTAGAGGGATTATCTAAAAGACGCGGATAATAAAGTTTTTTTAGTTATATCTATTTGCATTTGTGAATTAACTTTAATCCTCAATTTTGTGGCCTCAGCTTGATTACAATGTATTATTTTTAATTTTGTCATCCTGAGCGAGCGAAGGATCTTATTATTTCAATGTTTAAAAGATTCTTCACTGAGTTCAGAATGACACTTTAGTGGTTTGTCAATAGTCTGAGCCCTCAATTTTGAGGGCTTTTAATATTATTATAAACTAACTAAATTTTAGATTATATTATAAATTATTAAATTATTAAATTTTAGCATATGTTCATAAAACGACATTTTTTTCGGATAAGCTAAACAGATGTAGTCTAAATATATTTGTTTTATTGAAGAATCTAATAATTTATCGTATTATTAATATTATATAAAATTCATGGGGGAAATGATATGAATAATATGAAGAATATTTCGCTTAGGAGCCAATGGTCTAATATGATTAGTGGTAATAAAGTTGATGAAAATATTGTACGTCCTATTGTATATGATTCATGGAAACGGTGTTTGAGTTTTAAACTTAATCCATATGATTTAAATGAAGAAAATATTCTATCAGAAAATGAATTGTATAATTATGTGCATTGTGTTGATTCGCACTTTCATGAAAATTTATCAAGAATGTTTATGGATATTGCAAGAGATATGAAATTGTCCATTCTTCTTTTTGATTCAAACTGTAAGCTTAATTGTATTATTGCTGTAGCAGAAGAATTAAAAACAAATATTCCGAAAGATTTATCAGAAAATGTTTTTGGAACTAATGCAGTTTGTTTGGCATTAAAACATGATATAGCGATTCAATTGTTATGTGAGGAACATTTTTGCTTTACGGAAGCAAATTGTTCAGCAGCTCCAATACATAATAGTGATGGAAAAGTTGATTATGTTATAAATATTGGTGGCTTTTCAAAAATTCATACCTTAGAAACATTAGGTTTAGTTAAAAGTATTGCACAAATAATCGAAAATAATATGAGAATTGATTATATGTTAACTGAACTTTCAAAGTCAAATGCTATTTTAAATAATATAATAGAATACAACTCATCTGCAATCGTTTATATAGATGACAGTAATAATATTAGGTATAATAGAACATTTTTAAATATGTTAGAAATAAATAATACAAATGATTCGAAATTAGTATTTTATAATTTTCAAAAAATTTTATTTCAAATAGATGCTTATAAAAACAATGAAGATATTGATAGTAAAGAAATTGTATTAAATATAAACAATAGGTTAAAGTCTTATTTAGTTTCCATGAAACAAATTAGAATAAGTGGTATGTTAGAAAAAGGTTATCTATTTAGTTTTGATGATACAAATAAATTATTAAAGATAAAATTAAAAAGAAACTGTACGGTATATAACTTTGAAGATATTGTAGGAGAAAATTCTGAAATTAGAAAAGTAGTAAATATGTCAAAAAGAGCAGCACGAACATCTTCTGCTGTTTTAATTCATGGGGAAAGTGGAACTGGTAAAGAATTGTTTGCTCAATCCATACATAATGAAAGTTATAGAAAGGATAAGCCATTTATAGCTATTAATTGTGGCGCAATTCCTTCTGAACTTATTGAAAGTGAACTGTTTGGATATGAACCGGGAGCATTTACAGGTGCATCTAAAAGCACTAAAATTGGAATGTTAGAAGCAGCTTCTGAAGGAACTATCTTTTTTGATGAAGTTGAAAGTATGCCGCTAAATGTTCAAGTTAAATTGCTTAGAGCACTGTCAGAAAATAAAATAAATAGAATCGGTGGTATCGATGAAATTCCTATTGATGTAAGAATTATTTCAGCTACAAAAAATGACTTGCTTGTAGAAGCTGAAAAAGGTAATTTTCGTGAAGACTTATATTTTCGCATTAATGTTATAAGCATATATTTACCACCACTAAGAGAGAGGAAAAATGATATTCCACTTCTTGCCCAAAAATTCATTGATTACTTTTTAAAACAATCAAATATAAGTGACATGAAAGCAGATGAAGAATTCTTAGAAGCTTTAACATATTATTATTGGCGTGGAAATGTTAGAGAACTAAAAAATGTAATCGAAAAAGCTGTACTTTTAAATGATGATAATAAGCTTACAGTTAAAAATCTACCGTCTAAAATTATTAATTCTTATAGTTATAAAAGTTTGAAGGAAAAAGTTGAAAATAAAATAAACTATAAAGAAAAGCAAATAAATGTTTTAAAAACAAGTGAAGAAATGACAATAGAGTTTGTTTTAAAAGAAGAAAACTACAATTTAACTAAATCTGCTAAGAGACTTGGTATTAGCAGAACAACATTATATAAAAAAATAAAAGAAATGCCGAAATTAAAAAAGTGTAAAGATATTGAACAGTTTGAAAAAGTGTAAAGTAAATGAACAATGATATAAAAGGGAATATTTGCTTTGTTTAATTGCTTGGTATAATTATCACAAATAATTGTTCAATAAATGTACATACGGAGAAGCTGAAAGGCTTCTTTTTTAATTTGAGAAAATATAAGGTAAATTAATTTTATTAAATTATAAAATTGTGTGTTTGCAATGAGTTTAATACTTCTGATTTATCAAAAATAATAAATTAATCATATTATTTTATTATTGGCACAATTAATGCTTAATAAATTATTAAGATATTATAAACAAAAGAAGGAGGAGGCATATAGAGGCATACATATTTTATAAAAGGGAAAAAATTTGTAACATCTTTGAGACAATACAAGGAGACTATACAATGCTCAATAATTTAGAACATTATCATCATTCACATAATCATAAGCATTGTGAACATAACCATAAGAATTGTGACCATGTGAAGCAAAAAAGTAATGATGTAACACATAAAATTCCTGTTACAATCATAGGAGGATTTCTTGGTGCAGGTAAAACATCAGTTGTAAATAGTATTCTTTCAAAAAAAACTGATAGGATAGATGTATTAGTTCGAGAATATGGCTCTGTTTCAATTGATGACATGCTTATTAATTTAGATAAAAAAAATATTCATGTATTTCCTGGAATATCCATGCACCATGATCCACAAATCATGTTATATGGATTTTTAGATTATTTGTATGATAAAACTAACGGAACTTCATTTGACCATTTATTGATGGAATTAAGTGGGTTGGATTCGCCAGAGCAATTGGTTCAGTTGTTCTTTTTAGGCAATATGCGAACAAAATATCGTCTTGCAAGTTTTATTACAATAATAGATGCTGAATACGGACAACTAAATTTAGATGATTATTCTGTAGCTGTTGAACAAATTGCACAAGCTGACGTGATATTGATTAATAAAATAGACCTTGTCAGCAATGAAGAATTAAAAAAACTCTCTAATAGAGTTCAAAAAATAAATTCTTATGCAAAAATATTTTATACAAAATATGGTGAAGCTGAACTTAAAGATATATTGGATGTTGATTTTCTGCAACAATTATACGATTTAAACAAAAATGTGTCTAAAGGAGATGATAAGCTTTTGAATGATAACATTAAAACGGTAGTTCTTAATGAAAGAAACCCATTGGATAAAGAAAAGGTAAACGATTGGATACAAAATCTTTTTGTTACAGACGGAGTTAAGCTGCTGCGCAGTAAGGGATTTTTTAATTTTTCAAATTCAGACTACAGATATGAATTTCAGGCTGTAAGAAAAACTTTTCATTCTAAGGCAGATCGCCTTTGGGAAAGTGGTGAAGAAAGAAAAAGTGTTATTGTATTAATAGGTGAAGGTCTTGATGAACAAAAATATCAGGAATCTTTTCGTAATTGCATTGCTAATGGCGTAAGTCAAATATAAATAAAAGGAGTGATTTTAGATGGATGACGGTAGAGTAATAATTGACGAAACCTACAAAATTATTAAAGTTATGGGGGATAATTTAGAGGAAAAGAAAGGAAATTATGCCGAAACTGCTTTTGCTTCATTAAAAAAAGATGTTGAAGACAGCCTTTCTTGGGCTAAAAAGTGCCGCAATAAGGTATGGCTGAGATCTAAAGAAGGGACTGATATGGCACAGGGGTGTTTCGATGCTGCAAATGCCCTCAAGGAAAAATTAGATAATGCTGTTACATTATCTGATGAATCTTTTGCATTAGTTTTAAAATTAGAAAATTTAGCTAAGATTATTGCAACAAAAGCTTCAGTTATGACTTAATGTTTTTAGTTTTTACAAAATTAATTTATAAATAGAAAGGGGTACAATATGCCATCAAAAGTTTATTTTATGAATGACAGAGCAAACAGCCTGCAGGAAAGCACGCCGTTTAAAGGTGTAAAATTATTACGTGA
>JARBUP010000156.1 GCA_029239575.1 Bacillota bacterium | reverse complement strand
TTAACATGCAAAATTTAATAAGAATAATGTTTAGCAGAGTTTTTATGGTTGCATCTTCCATAATAATTCAAGCTATTACTTTACTTTTAATAATATGGAAATTTAGCAATTATTTTTTTCTGTTCGATGTAATTTTTACTATTATAAGTGTAATAGTTGTTTTGACAGTTATGAACAGCAGAAGTAATCCTTCATATAAAATTGCATGGATTATTCCAATTATGATTTTCCCTATTTTTGGAGGTTTATTTTTTCTCTTTATAGGTGGCAATAGAACAAGCAATAGAAATAAAAGAAGAATGCAAGAAATAGCTTTAAAAATGAAACAATTTTTGAGGCAGGATAATTTTTGTATAAATAGACTTTTTAAAGAAAATAAACCTGCAGCTAATCAATCAAAATATATACAAAATTATTCTTATTGTCCTATTTATGAAAATACATATACAAATTTTTTAGCACCTGGTGAAACATTTTATGAAGATATATTAATCGAATTAAAAAAGGCAAAGCATTATATATTTCTTGAATTTTTTATAATTGAAGAAGGTAAAATGTGGAATAGCATATTGGATATTCTACAACAAAAAGTTAAAGAAGGTGTTGACGTTAGGGTTATTTATGATGATGTTGGATGCTTATTTAAATTGCCTTCGGATTATTATAAAAAACTTGAAAATATGGGTATTAAATGTTGCGTTTTTAATCGATTCGTGCCTGTATTATCCCTTAGATTAAATAATAGGGACCATAGAAAAATAGCTATTATAGATGGACATACGGGGTATACTGGAGGCATTAATATAGCTGATGAATATATAAATGCCGTTGATAAATTTGGTCATTGGCATGATTCATGTATAGTTTTAAAAGGTGAAGCTGTATGGAGTTTTACTGTAATGTTTTTATCCATGTGGGGATATTTAAGGCATGTTAATGAAGATTTTAATGAGTTTAAACCTTCCGTTTACATGAATATATATGAAGTAGAACCAAATGGTTATGTTCAACCTTTTAATGATAGTCCATTAGATGATGAGGCTATAAGTGAAACTGTATATTTAAATTTGATTAATGAGGCAGATGATTATATTTATATAGAAACTCCATATTTAATTTCTGACTATAAAATGATGACAGCTTTAAGAATGGCAGCTAAAAGAGGGGTGGAAGTAAGAATAATTACTCCTCACATTCCTGACAAATGGTATGTTCATGCAGTTACTCGTTCTAATTATGATGAATTAATAGAAGATGGTGTATTTATTTATGAATATACACCTGGATTTGTTCATGGAAAAACATTTGTTGTTGATGATGTATATGCCATTGTTGGTTCTATAAATTTAGATTACAGAAGTTTGTATTTGCATTTTGAATGTGGTGTTTGGATGTATAAAACAAAAAGTGTTTTTGAAGTTAAAAATGAATTTTTAAAGATTTTACCTGAATGTGAGCTAATAACATTGGAGAAATGTAAAAATACTAAATTTTATATAAGATTGGGCAGAATGATGCTTAAAATTTTTGCACCATTAATGTAAATAAAATAATATAATTATTACCTAATAAGTTAAATTTCTACGTCTTGTCATCCTTAAAGGGAGCGAAGGATCTTATAATTTAAAGAATTTAGATTCTTCGCTGCCGCTCAGAATGACATATGAAAGGACATGATATGGAAAAAGATTTGAAGTTTTACTTGAAATTATTTTCTTCAACATTTACCTTAAGCGCTTTTACTATTGGCGGTGGATATGTAATAGTTCCTTTAATGCGCAAAAAATTTGTTGAAGAATTAAAATGGGTTGATGAGGAAGAAATGCTTAATTTAGTAGCAATTTCTCAGTCAGCACCAGGACCTATTGCCATAAACACATCCATAATGGTCGGATATAAACTTGCGGGAGTAGCAGGTGCACTTTTATCAACATTAGGAACTTCTCTTCCTCCTCTTATTATAATCTCAATAATTTCTATGTTTTATGAAACATTTAAAAGCAATTTTATTATTAATGCTATTCTTTGGGGTATGAGAGCTGGAATAGCGGCCGTAATATTGGATGTCATTATTAAAATGGTAAAAGACATTTTAAAAACTAAAAATAAAATGTCCATCTTAATTATGGTAGTGACATTTATAGCAGCTGTTTTTTTGGACATTAATGCTGCTTTGATTATAATTGCAAGTGGAATATTTGGTGCATGTTATTATTCCAACATTAAATGGTTTAAATTACATAATAAAAATAAGGAGCAGCTTAAATGATTTTATTTCAAATTTTTATAAGTTTTTTTCTTATTGGATTATTTAGCATTGGCGGAGGATATGCAGCACTTCCTTTAATAGAACATCAAGTTATTGAAGTACATAATTGGCTTAGTTTATTAGAATTTGCAGACTTGCTGACAATCTCTCAAATGACGCCAGGACCAATTGCACTTAATGCAGCTACATTTGTTGGAACTAAAGTAGCTGGACTTCCTGGAGCTATAATAGCTACCTTAGGATGCATCACCCCATCATGCATTATTGTTTTGGTTCTATCATATTTTTACTTTAAATATAAAAATTTAAATTCAATACAAGGAATTTTAAAAGGTATAAGACCTGCTGTTGTTTCATTAATAGCATCTGCAGGATTATCAATTTTAGCTCTTGCCATATTTAAAAATGAAAATGTAACTTTTTTTAACTTTAAGTTAAATGATATAAATAATGTTTCTGTAATTTTGACTTTAGTTTCTTTGTTTTTCTTGAGGAAATTCAAAGCAGATCCAATGCATATTATAGTAGTTACAGGCATAGCAGGAATAATTATTAAATCAATTTAGCATCAATGAGGAAATTATGGAAAATAAAAAATTTACACATTTGCATGTGCACACAGAGTTTAGTTTGCTTGACGGTGCATGCAGAATAAAAGAATTAATTAAAAAAGCAAAAGAACTAAATATGGACAGTCTTGCTATAACGGACCATGGAGCCATGTATGGTGTTGTTGAGTTTTTTAAACAAGCCAAAAAAGAAGGAATAAAACCCATACTGGGTTTTGAAGCATACGTAACTCCAAGAAATATGTTTGATAAGGACCCGCAAAAGGATAAAAATCAATACCACCTTGTTTTACTTGCAGAAAATTATGAAGGATATAAAAATTTATTAAAAATATGTTCAGCAGGATTTGTTGACGGGTTTTATTATAAACCTCGTGTTGATTATGATTTTTTGAGAAAACATAGCAAAGGTATAATTGCTCTTAGTGCATGTTTAGCAGGTGAAGTTCAAAATAATATACTTGAAAATAATTATGAAGAAGCAAAATCTAAAGCACTTTTATATAAAGAAATATTTGGTGAAAATAATTTTTACCTTGAATTACAAGACCATGGCATGGAAGAGCAACAAGCTGTTAATGAAAAAGTTATAAAATTAAGCAAGGAAACAGGCATTGGTTTAGTTGCTACAAATGATATTCATTACATAAATAAAGAAGATGCGCATTTCCATGATGTTCTTTTGTGCATTCAAACTCAAAAGACAGTTAATGATTCGGACCGTATGAAATTTCCTTCAACAGAATTTTATTTGAAATCTTATGAAGAAATGTCTGCACTTTTTCCTAAAGAAGCAATTGAAAACACTGTGAAAGTGGCTGAAAGATGTAATGTTGAACTTGATTTTGAAACTGTTCATCTTCCAGAATTTAAAGTGCCTTCAGGCTATACTAAAACAGGATATTTCAAAGAAATATGTAATAAAGGATTAAAAGAAAGATATGCGGAAATAAGTGAAGATATACAACAAAGGCTTGATTATGAAATAAGCATTATAGAGCAAATGGGATATGTGGATTATTTTTTAATCGTTTGGGATTTTATTAAATATGCAAGAGACAACAATATAATGGTTGGTCCAGGCAGGGGCTCTGCTGCAGGAAGTTTAGTTGCATATAGTATGAAAATAACTAATATTGACCCTTTAAAATATAATCTTATTTTTGAGCGTTTCTTAAATCCTGAAAGAGTTAGCATGCCAGATATTGACGTTGATTTTTGTTATGAACGTCGAGAAGAAGTTATAGAATATGTAAAAGAAAAATATGGACATGAAAAAGTTGCCCAAATAATTACGTTTGGAACCATGGCAGCAAGGGGAGCAATCAGGGATGTAGGAAGAGCTCTTGATTTATCTTATAGAGAAGTTGATTTTGTAGCAAAAAAAATTCCAACAAGTTTAGGTATGACTATTTCAACTGCCTTAGAAGTAAATAAAGAATTAAAAGAAATTTATGATTCTAATGATAAAGTTAAAAAATTAATAGATATAGCTTTAAAAGTTGAAGGACTTCCAAGACATGCTTCCACTCATGCAGCTGGAGTTTTAATATCTAAGCAATCAGTAACAGAATATGTTCCTTTATCAAGGAATAAGGATATTATTACAACTCAGTTTAATATGATTGAATTAGAAGAACTTGGTCTTTTAAAAATGGACTTTTTAGGATTAAGAACTCTAACAGTTATAAGGGATGCCATTAATTTAATAGAAAAAAATCACGGTATAAAAATTGATTTTAGTGATTGTAAATATGAAGATAAAGAAGTATTTAAAATGTTTGCTAAAGCTGACACTTTGGGCATATTCCAATTTGAAAGTTCTGGCATGAGAGTGTTTTTAAAAGAATTAAAGCCAACTGAATTTGAAAATTTATCCGCTGCTAATGCTTTGTACAGGCCCGGTCCTATGGGGCAAATACCTGTTTTTATTAAAAACAGACTTAATCCTAACTATGTTAATTATTTACATCCAAAATTAGAACCAATTTTAAATGTTACTTATGGATGTATGGTTTATCAAGAACAGGTTATGCAAATAGTACGAGATATTGGTGGATTTACTATGGGACGTTCTGACTTGTTAAGACGTGCCATGGGTAAGAAAAAAATGAGTGTAATGCAGCAGGAAAGACAAAACTTTATATATGGAAAAGCGTCCGAAAATGGTGAAGCAGAAATTCCTGGTGCTATAAAAAATGGAGTTGATGAAAAAGCAGCTAATGAAATATATGATTTAATGATTGAATTTGCAAAATATGCATTCCCAAAAGCTCACTCTGTTGCTTATGCAGCATTAGCTTATGAAACGGCATATCTTAAATTATATTATCCAGTTGAATTTATGGCAGCATTAATTTCAAGCATCATGGGAAGTTCAAGTTCAGTTTCATTTTATATAAGAGAATGTAAAAGGCTTAACATTCAAATTTTACCTCCAGATGTCAATGAAAGCATGGATAAATTCACAGTTGTAGGAAGAAAAATTCGTTTTGGACTTGCTGCAGTTAAAAATGTTGGATCCAATGTTATACATGAAATAATTAAAGCAAGGGAAACTAAAGGTAAGTTTACAAGCTTTACAGATTTTTGTCAAAAAGTTGACCCCATTGTTTTAAATAAACGACAAATAGAATCATTAATAAAATGTGGAGCTTTTAATTTTTTAAATGTTAATCGTTCAGTGCTTATGGCTGTTTATGAAAGAATAATAGATAGCGTACAAAATCAAAAAAGAAGAAATATAGAAGGGCAATTTTCTTTGTTTGATGATTTTAGTGATAAAAGCTTAAATATTACTTTGGATGAACAATATCCAAATCTTCCTGAATACAATGAAAAAACTCTTTTAAATATGGAAAAAGAAATGGTTGGAGTTTATTTAAGTGGTCATCCTTTGTCCGAATATGAGCAAGAACTTGAAAGCTATTCCAATACAAATACAAGTGAAATAGCTGAATTATCAGATTCTTCAGAAGATAGTGGAGAAAGTTTTTTACATGATGGTAGTAAAGTTGTTATAGGTGGCATAATAATTAAAAAACAAAACAAAATAACTAAAAACAACAATATGATGGCATTTATAACATTAGAAGATTTATATGGAACTATAGAAGGAATTATATTTCCTAAAATATTTGAAAATTATAAAGAATTGCTTTATGAAGATAATATAGTGTTAGTAGAAGGTAATTTAAATGTAGTTGAAGATGATGTTCCAAAATTAATTTGCAATAAAATTACTAAACTTAATAAAGCTACTGTTGAATTAGTAAATACTAATAAAATTAATTTATCTAATAAATTTGGTGATGGATCAGTTAGTGAAAATAGTGCATCATATGAAGTAAAAAATGCAAAGCAAACTCATAATAACTCAAAAAATAATTTAAGAAAAATATATATAAAAATTAAAGATGCTAATCATTATAAAGCTACAAAACAAGATTTATTTGAAATTTTAAGTTTATATGTTGGAAATGATTCTGTAATAATTTATAATGAAGAAGAAAAAGCTAATTTAGTTTTAAAATGCAAAGTAAATGCAGAAAATAATCAATTATTAAATAGTTTAATTAATATTTTAGGTAAAAATAATATAGTTTTAAAATAAATGCAACGGAGGGTATTATGTTAAAAAAAATCGGAGTACTTACCAGCGGTGGAGATGCACCGGGCATGAATGCTGCCATAAGAGCAGTTGTTACATAAAAAATGGTTATAAAGGTTTAATTGATTCTGATACTGTTGAAATGAATTTGTCTTCAGTTGCAGATATTATACACAGAGGAGGCACAATTCTTGGAAGCGCAAGATGCTCTGAGTTTGCAACTGAAGAAGGTTTAAAAAAAGCAGTTAAAAATATAAAATACCTGGGTATAGATGGTATGGTGGTAATTGGGGGAGATGGAACTTTTAAGGGTGCACAAGAGCTCTGTGATGCTGGAGTACCTACAATAGGAATTCCTGGAACTATTGATAATGATTTACCATATACACAATATACACTTGGATTTTTTACGGCTCTGTCAACTGTTCTTGAATCAGTTGAAAAAATCAGAGATACTTCATCATCCCATGGAAGAACAAATGTAATAGAAGTTATGGGAAGGGACTGTGGTGATATAGCATTATATGCAGGTTTAGCAGGTGGAGCTGAAATGGTTGTTATACCAGAAGTTGAGCACAGCATAGATGAAATATGCGATAAAATAATGCAGGGAAGAGCAAGGGGCAAAAAACATAGCATAATAATTCTTGCAGAAGGTGCTGGAGATGCAAAAGAAATAAGCGAAGCCATAGAACAAAAAACTGGCGTTAGCACCAGATATTCTGTTTTAGGATACACTCAAAGAGGTGGTACACCATCAGTTTATGATAGACTCATAGGAAGTCAAATGGGTGCAAAAGCTGTTGAACTACTCATTAATTCTGAATCAAGCAAATTAATTGGAGTTAGAGGAAATGAAATATTTCATATGGACATCAAAGAAGCTTTACAAATTAAAAAAACATTTGATCAAAATACATATGATTTGACAAAAATTTTATCTATTTAATAAAGTTTGTTATTCTAATAAAGTTTGTCATTCTGATAAAGTTTGTCATTCTGAGCCTAGCGAAGAATCTTAAGATGTTGAAGTCATAAGATCCTTCACTATCGCTCAGGTTGACAAGTAGGAAACATATTGTATAACAATTTGATAAA
>JARBUP010000155.1 GCA_029239575.1 Bacillota bacterium | reverse complement strand
AAAAATAGAAAGGATTCTATTATGGTTGATGAAAAACGATTTGCAGTTTTAATTGATGCTGATAATGTATCAGCAAAATATATAAAGTACATATTAGATGAAATATCAAACTATGGTGTTGCAACATACAAAAGAATATATGGAGATTGGACCAGATCCAATGCGTCTTCATGGAAGGATGTATTGTTAGAAAATTCAGTGACTCCTATACAACAATATGGTTATACAGTGGGCAAAAATGCAACAGATTCAGCAATGATTATAGATGCAATGGATATATTGTATTCTAAAAATGTTGAGGGTTTTTGTATTGTTTCAAGTGATAGTGATTTTACAAAATTATCATCAAGACTTCGTGAATCAGGTATGTTTGTAGTTGGAATGGGAGAAAAGAAAACACCAAAACCGTTTATAGCATCATGTAATCAGTTTAAATATCTTGATGTTCTGGCAGCTTCAGGGGAAAATAATATAGAAATTGAAGAAAGTCAGATGGATGCGAATAAAAACCAAATAACCCAAAATAATATAGGCACTTTAAATAATACAATTGAAAGTAAAAGTACAACTATTCAGGATAAAAATGATAATGTAAAAGTTATGACAGACATTAAAACAATACAGAATGCAATAATTAAGATGTTAAATGAAATTGATTTAGAAGATCAGAGCATTAATATGGGAGAACTTGGCGATAAATTAGTCAAAAGATATCCTGATTTTGATGTGAGAAATTATGGTGATACTAAACTATCAAAGTTCTTGAAAAAGTTTGATTTTCTTGATATCCATACAAAGGGCAAGGAAGGTAAATCTTTGTGGATTTCCTTAAAATCAAATAATACTCAACAACCAGAAGTAAAGAATACTAACCCCCAGAACCAGAAAAAGCGGAAAAGATATTATAAAAAGAAGTAAAATAATTATATTAAGGATGATATTTATTTAGTAAATAAAAATTTTAAAATTTTTTATTTTAAGAAAATATATTAGTATTTTAAACCATTTATAATTTAGTATATTATTTAGAATATGGACCAAGATAACTAAAATAAAATCTAAAAGGATTTATAATATGAATTTAAATTTATTAATTACAGCAGTAACTCCTGGTATAGGCTTAGCTTTATTATTTTATTTTTATGATAGATATGATAGAGAACCCATTAAAATGCTTTTGAAAGTATTTTTAATGGGATGTTTTTCTGTAATTCCAGTATATTTTATAGAAAACTTATTATCTTCGTTTAATGTTTTTACAGGTATTTATAGTTCAGCATACACTGCATTTATTGTAGCAGGATTTACTGAAGAATATTTTAAAAGGCGGGTTGTATTAAAAAGTGTATATTTTAATACAGCTTTTAATGAAAAATTAGATGGAATTGTATATTGCGTATTATCAGCATTAGGTTTTGCAACTATTGAAAATATAATGTATGTAGTTTTTAGATTTGCAGATGTTGAATCAGTAGGTTTATTTAGGGCTATACTTGCAGTGCCTGCTCATATGCTTTTTGCTATAACAATGGGATATTATATTTCTTTAGCTAAATTTTCAAAATCAATTGATGATAGCAAGTATTATTTAAAAAAGTCATTATTGATTCCAACTATTTTGCATGGAATTTATGATTTTATTTTAATGTCAGGCAATGATTTTCTTATGCTATTTTTCTTTCCTTTTATTATTTATCTATGGGTAAATAATTTAAGAAAATTAAATAAGTATTATGATCTTTCAAGTAAAGGTGAATAAAAAAATAATATAATAATTTTTTAATATGAAGAGTCTGTTGAAAATGAAAATTTCCAATAGACTCTTTTATTTTAAAAAAATATAGAAATAATATAATATTTCCAATGGTCGTGGTTATTTTAGTAAAATCAAAAAATCAATAATTCTTTATTTAAAATATAAACGTCTAATACAATTTGTGCTATAATATTACAATTAGTATAATTGATTAGATTATAATTATTACTATTTTACACTAAGGTTCAAATGATTCTAAGTTTGAATTATCTAATAATGTTAATTTGAAAATGAAAGGAGAAGTATGATTATTTTAAATCATACAAAAACAAAAATGGAAAGAACATTCAAGTACGAAATTATGCCTGAAATAAAAAGCCGCTGGTCACCAAGGGCTTTTAGTAATGAAAAAATTTCTAAAGATGATATAATGGCGCTTATTGAAGCTGCAAGGTATGCTCCTTCTTGTTTTAATGAACAGCCATGGCGTTTCATAGTAGCTGATAACCATGAAACTTTAACAAAAATAAGAAGCATTTTAGCTCCGTCAAATCAAATATGGGCTGATAAAGCGCCAGTACTTATAATTATATTATCAAGGAAAACTTTCGCTCGAAACAGCAAAGATAATTATTGGAATATGTTTGATGCAGGGACAGCTTGGGGATATATGTCACTTGAAGCGCAAAGGCGTGGACTTATAACTCATGCAATGGGTGGATTTAGTAAGGACAAAACACGCGAAGCTTTTGAAATAACAGATGATTATAATATTATAACTGTTGTTGCAGTAGGCAAGTATGGAAACAAAGAAAATTTAACTGAAGAACTTCAAGATCGTGAACATCCTGAAACAAGAATGGAAATTGAAGAACTTTTACTTTAATTTTGCTATCCTTAGAAAATTTTGAGTATATGTTATGATAAAATTAGAGGAGATGTTATTAATGATATTTTATTTTTCTGGGACGGGAAATTCTCTTTATGCAGCTAAAAATATAGCAGAATCACAAGGGGAAAAGCTCGTTTCAATCGCGAAAGAGTTTGACATTAAAGATAATTCGTTTGAATATGAAATAAAAGAAAATGAAGTATTGGGTTTTGTATTTCCTGTTTATGCTTGGGGACCTCCAAAAATTGTACTTGATTTTATTAGTAAAATTAAGATAACAGGTTTTATGCCATATATTTTTTCTGTATGTACTTGCGGTGATGAGGAAGGCAAAACAACTAATAAAATACAAAGGGCACTTCATAATAGGAATTTGAACCTTGACAGTGGTTTTACTTTAGTAATGCCTAATAACTATATTTTTGGATTTGATGTTGATTCAAAAGATGTGGAAGAAGAAAAGCTTAAGGATGCAGATCAAAAACTTATTTATATTAAACATGTTATAAAAAATAGGGGCTGTAGTGCATTTGAATTAAATGAAGGAAAGTTTCCTAAGTTGAAGTCTTCAATTGTAAACAGTTTGTTTAACAAATATGCTTTAAGTACTAAAAAGTTTTATACTACAGATAAATGTACAGGTTGCAGAATTTGTGAAAATATATGTCCTCTTCATTCTATAAATGTTGATAATAAACCATCATGGGGCAAATCATGCACACAATGTCTTGCATGTATTAATCGTTGTCCTGTAAAAGCAATTCAATACGGAAAGAATACAATAAATAAAGGTAGATATATTCACCCAGAGTTAAAGTAATAATATTTTATTAATAATAAAAGGATGTAATATTATGAATGAAACAATAAATTTATTAAACTCTCACACATCGATACGAAAATTTAATGACAAAAGAATACCACAAAATCAAAAAGATTTAATAATTGGGTCAGCAATGCGAGGTGCAACTGCTGGAAACATGATGGCTTATAGCATAATTAAAATTGAATCAAAAGATAATTTGTTAAATCTTGCACAAAGCTGTGATGAACAGCCTTTTATAGCTAATGCAGACTTAGCTTTATTATTTGTAGCAGATAATTACAAATGGCATAAATATTTTGAACAGAGAAATATTAATGAAATATTTTTAGATTATAAGGGTCCATGCGTAAGTGATTTGATACTTGGAATAGAGGATGCCATGATTGCTGCTCAAAATGCAGTTATAGCAGCTGAAAGTTTAGGCATAGGAACATGCTACATAGGGGATATCATGGAAAATTATGAATATCACAAAAATCTTTTTAATTTACCATCTTATACAATGCCTGTTGCTTTAATAGTGATGGGTTATTATGATACAAAACCACAGATAAGAGATAGATTTGACAAATCATATATTGTATTTGATGAGGTTTATCCGAATATAAATGATGATTTTATAAATAATATGTTTTCAGTTGAGGAATCAAAAGATGAGGATTTTGCTAAAAAGTTTTATGCAAGAAAAATAAATGCACCATTTTTTAAAGAAATGATAAGATCTATTAAACTTTATTTAAATGAATGGCTGGAAAAATAAAAGCAACTTATCCAACTTATCATTTTGATTTTTTATAAGTATAATAATAAATTATTATTAAAACTAAATAATGTATTTTTTCTATATATCTATTGTGGTATAATGTAAGTAATAGTTTTTAGAAAAACATAACTATATAATATACTAAAGGAAGGTATTTATCATGTCTTTGTATAATGAATTAAATTACATAGATGGTATTACTATTATAGATAAAGAAGGCTTAATTCTTTTTACTGTTAAATTTAACCCCGATATTGATAAAAAAATGGAAGAATCTATTGTAGGAAAAAACTTATTTGATGTATTTTATAATATTAATAAATCAAATAGTTCACTTTTTGAATGTATGGACAAAGACAAGCTTATAGAGAGAAAAGGTCAATATGTTAAAAATTTATATGTAGATGACTCGATTACAGATAATATTTCTATACCTATTAAACATGGAGGTCTTATTGTTGGTGCTATAGAGCTTTCTAAGGTCATAGCTGATTATGATGATAACGTAAATGAACTACCTAATGATAGCGCTGTAATGAAATTAAAGCCTAAATGTCTCAATATGGGATATAATGCGAGATATAATTTAGATAATATAATTTGCAAAGATAAGAATATGGTTAAATTGGTTGAATATGCACATCACGTAGCTAAATCTAATTCTCCCATATTTATTACAGGAGAAACAGGTACTGGAAAAGAACTTTTTGCCAATGGTATTCACAATGCATCAAATCGTAAAGATAAACCATTTATTGCGCAAAATTGTTCTGCTGTTCCAGAAAACCTTTTAGAAAGTATATTCTTTGGAACAAGTAAAGGAAGTTACACAGGTGCTCTTGATAGAAAGGGATTGTTTGAAGCTTGTGATGGTGGAACTTTATTTTTAGATGAACTTCATTGTATGCCATTACATTTACAGGCGAAGCTTTTAAGAGCAATTGAAGATAAGTCTGCAAGAAGAATAGGTGAAAATAAGGAACGTAATTTTGATGTAAGAATTATCGCAGCAACTAATATAAAAAATGAAGAAATACTAAATAAAGGTTTTATAAGGCAGGATTTGTATTACAGGCTTTCTGTTGTAAAAATAGATATTCCACCATTAAGGGAACGTTTGGAAGATATAAAAGTTTTATCATATTATTTTATAAAAAAATACAATAGTATTTTTGAAAAAAATATAACTTCTATATCGCAAGAAGTTACTCGTTTTATGTTAAATTATGATTGGCCCGGAAATATTAGAGAGCTTGAAAACTTTATTGAATCTGCAATACTTAATGTTTCTAAAGAAAAAATAATAATAGATGAAAAAGAAGCTAAAGAAGTTAACAATATATTTAATGATGATTTTTTAAAAACAAAATCATTAAAAAATATATTAGAAAATACTGAATTAAACTTAATTGAAGAAGCACTTATGATTTCTAAAGGAAATGTTACTAAGGCAGCGGAATATTTAGAAATACCACGTCAAACTTTACAACAAAAAATGATAAAGTATAGTACTAATTTAAAACCCAAAAGTTAAATGCCGTAAAAACGGCATTCTTAATTAATGAACTGCTGTAAATACGGC
The DNA here is from genome assembly GCA_029239575.1 of Bacillota bacterium. Lineage (GTDB taxonomy): Bacteria > Bacillota > Clostridia > Tissierellales > Sedimentibacteraceae > Sedimentibacter. The sequence goes on along the minus strand of JARBUP010000155.1, from coordinate 952 downwards.
ATTTAATGAAAACGGTTGCTAATCGTATAAATTAACTGCCGTATTTACGGCATATAAATAAATTAGTAATATTTTATTATTTTTTTTTTGAATATTTAATTTTATGAAATGACAAAAAATGCTGAATTTTTCAATGATATAATCATGATTATATATTTTGCTTTATTATATTATTATTTTTTTTAAGTTGGTATGAAAATTGCTATTATATTATTATAGAATTTAATTATTCTAAGGAGGGAAAGTAATCTAAGACATTTTGTATGTCAGAAATAAATAATGATAAGGAGGGAATTATTACGTATTAGTACCAAGTACTATTATATGAAAAACATAGTATAAAAAAGAGGACAAGTTAAAAATAGGAGGAATCACATGAAATCAAGAATAATAGCGCTAATAATGGCAGCATTAATGGTTGTTGGAACACTTTCGGGATGTTCAAGTAATACAAACGCTAACCAACCTGCAGGTAACACTGATACTACTCAAGATGATGCAAATAAAGCAATCAGATTAAGAATAACTGCATCATTACCATCTCTTGACTGGGAACAAACAACAAACACTCGTGATATGAAAGTTTGGCATCAAATGTATGAAGGACTTTATGGCATGGATGAAGCAAACAATGGTTATTATAAAGAACTTGCCAAAGAAGTTAGCATTAGCGAAGATAAAAAAGTATACACTATTACTCTTCAAGATGGTGTAAAGTTTCAAAATGGTGATGCACTAAAAGCGTCAGATGTTGTATTTAGTTATACTCGTGCTATGAAAAACTCAAGATTTAACTATTTGACATCAATGATAGATAAAGTTGAAGCAGTTGATGACGGCACAGTTAAAATTACATTAAAAACACCTTATTCACCAATTGATCATACTTTCTTTTGTATTAAGATTTTAAGTGAAAGAGAAGTTACTGAACAAGGAGATAAATTTGGTACAA